>DAMDCT010000005.1:11870-14706 GCA_032091455.1 Oscillospiraceae bacterium
AAAGACAACCAGTTGATGTATATAAAATACAAAAACGTGGTGGTCGAGGCGTTTCAGGTATGAAACAAAGAGATGAAGATTTCGTTGAAGAATTATTTATATCATCCACTCATGAAAATGTATTATTCATCACAAATAAAGGCAAGATGTATAAGCTTAAATGTTATGAAATTCCAGAGGGGAGTCGTACTTCACAAGGAATGAATATTGTAAACTTATTATCTCTTGAAGCTGACGAAAAAATTGCATATATGATTAAGGTCAAAGAGTTTGATGAAGATAAATTCCTTGTAATGACAACTAGAAAGGGATTAATTAAGAGAACAAAACTTGATGCTTACAAGAATGTACGTAAAAATGGTTTGATTGCAATTTCTTTGAATGAAGAAGATGAGCTTGCAACTGTTAGATTGACTGATGGAAATAGCGAAATTATTATAGCAACAAGAAAAGGTATGGCAATTCGTTTAGATGAAACACAAATTCGTCCACTGTCAAGAACTGCTCGAGGAGTTCGTGCAATAAAACTTCGTGGAGATGATGAAGTCGTTTCAATGGCACGTGTAAGAGAAGGTGCGTACTTGATGACTGTGTCTACAAAGGGTCAAGGAAGACGTACTGATTTAGAAGATTATCGTTTACAAAACCGTGGTGGATTTGGTATGATAAACTACAAGCCAAGTGATGTAAAAGGTGAGGTTGCAGGAGTAAAAGTTGTAGATGTTAATGATGATTTAATCTTGATTGCTGATGACGGTATAATTATAAGAATTAGGGTAAGTGATATAAATGTTATGTCACGATATGCAGGCGGTGTTCGTGTAATGCGTCTATCTCCTGAAGCAAAAGTTGTAACATTTGCAAGAGCTGATCATGATGAAGAAGAAGAAATAGCAACAGTTGAGGAAATAGCTGAGGAAGACGTGAACATTGAAGAGCTAGAAGCCTTTGAAAAAGAACTTGAAAAAGAAGATTCTTCTTTAGACCTTGAAGAAGAGGAATCTGAAACTGAAGAATAAATCTTGGAAAAAGTTCTGTACAAATAAACAAAAGAATTATTTATTTGATTTATTAAACTAAAAAAGGATAGCCGTTGGCTATCCTTTTTAAAAGTAAATTTTAATTTAGAGAGTTGGAAATAATATGAGTTACAAAATTAAAATAATAAATAACGTTTCAGAAGTTGAAAATGGCGAGTTGGCAGAAGTTAATGTTTATAATTGGGGTGGGAATTATAGACCAAAAACAACAGCAAAACTTTGTTATATAAAAGATAAAGGGTTTGTTGTAAAAATGGTGTGTGAGGAGAAAAATCCTCTTGTAACAGTAAAACCTCCAATTGGTTCAGTTTGTGCTGATAGTTGCATGGAGTTTTTTGCGAACTTCAAACCACAAGAAAAACATAGCCCATATATAAACTTTGAGGCAAATGCTATTGGGGCAATGTGCTGCGAGTTTGGGGAAAAAGGCGGGGCAGACAGATTAGAATTTATGAAAAATAATATAGAACTACCATTAATAAAAACGTATGAAAAAGAACAAGAATGGGTAGTTGAACTGTATATTCCTCTTAGTTTAATACAATCAGTATACAATGACAGCATTTTTAATATTGGCGATGTTATCAAAGGAAATTTCTTTAAATGTGGAGATAAAACGCATACCCCTCACTACGGCAGTTACACAAAAATAGATGTTGAATATCCAAGCTTCCATCAACCTTCTTTTTTTGCAGATATGATTATTAGTGAATAAAAAAATAATATCCACCATTTTAAAAATGTTGGATATTATTTGTGTAACCTTTAGGTTTCTTTTATTGTTGCTCTTCTCATCATTAAATAGGTAATGCCAGTTAGAAGGATAGATATAATTGTGAAAGTTAGAATTGAAATGTAAGGATTACCAACATTACTAGAACCAAATCCCATTGAAGATTTAATGAAATTAAAAAGGAAGGGAAATATTTTACCGTTGGTAATGTTAGAATCAATAATTGGAAGTACAACAAACAATGTTAGTGGAACACCACAGGATACTATAACTCGTGCTATTTTGTTCATTTGATAATATAATGTTGTTATAAATAGCCCGATAATACATATCATTGTATAAATAAATATAGACCATAGAAGGCTTTCTCCAATGAAATCCAAGCCTAATGTTATTGAATTAATTGAGCCTGATTGATATTTATTATGATATATTTGAAAAAAGAAAGAACGATATTGAATTTTTAATAAGCCATTAAAAATAAATAATGTCATTATATCAACAAGTGCCATTATACTTGCTATTGGAATAATTGAAAAAATAAAGCTTGAAAAAATAGTTTTACGGGAAACAGAATTTGCAAGGCCAAAGTGGAAGGATGATTTTAACATGTTTAATCCTAAAACAAAAATGAAAACAATACTTCCAAGTTCTGTGCCACTAAAGGTTGTATTAGCTGTACTTACCATAGAAAGAGAAATCATAATAGTTAAGATTGAAAAAAATATTGGATAATAAATTATTAATTGTTTGATATTCTCTGAAAATTGATATTTTAATGATGGATTAATTTTCATTATGTTTTCCCCCTTAAACGTTTGTTAATTGAATAAATAGTTTTTGTAAATCTAGTGAACTCACTTCGAGATTATCAGGAATATTCTGCGTTTTTCTCTCTCCAGATAAATAAGCTGTTTTAAGACCACCCAGAACATCTACTGATAAAACTTCTTTATTTAAGATAAAGGTATCAACATCGGAAGCTTTTCCAGAAACAGCATACCCCATAGCGCGGACTTCTTCACTTGGCTTATTAAGAATTATTTCGCCATTTTTAATAATA
>DAMDCT010000005.1:14716-18403 GCA_032091455.1 Oscillospiraceae bacterium
CAGCTTAATGCGATAACTATTTTAAAAATTGAACCATATCCTGTTGATAATTCTTTTACTTTTTTATTCAATTTTAAACCGAATTTATCAGATAATTTCTTTGCATAATCCATATCAAAATCTGGGTAGAATTCTTTTGACCAGCGAAGAATATCTTTAATTTTCATCGTAGGAGGATAGAGCGTTTTTTCAGACATACAATAAACTTTTTGTAACGCTTTGTCATTTTCAAAAACAGTATCTTCATCAATAAGAATATTACCTTCATTAGGAAAAATTTTATTTGTAATTAGGTTTAGAAGTGTGGATTTGCCTGCACCGTTTCTTCCTAAAAGTCCATAAATTTTGTTCTCTTCAAATGTTAAACATACATTATTTAATGCAGTTACATCATTGAAACACTTTGTAACATTTTTTACTTGAATTGTACTCATTTAATAAACCCTCTTTCAATCATTGTAATTATCTCATCTTTTGAAATATTCAGTTTGTTTGCTTCTACAATTAAAGTATTAATATAGCTTTTAAGAAAATCAGATTTATGCTTCGTTTTTAATATTTCTACTGCTCCTGCATTCACAAACATGCCTACTCCCCTCTTCTTATAGATAATTCCTTCATCAACTAAAATGTTTATTCCCTTTAGAGCAGTTGCAGGATTAATCTTGTATTTTACTGAAATCTCAGTAGTAGATGGAATTTGCGTTTCCTCTTCAAATGCACCTGACAGAATAGCGTCCTCGATGGATTCCGATAGTTGCAAGTAGATTGGTTTTTCACTATCAAAATCTAATAACAAAAAAAGCCCTCCTTCTCAAAATGATTGTTAACTGGTTAATTACTTATGTAACTAACTATACAACGTTATATGCAATATGTCAATATAAATTCACACTTTAAAAATAAACAAATTTTAATAGTATATTGACCTATAATTGTGTGATTTTGATTATAAAAACTATTTGTTAAGTTATTTTAATAAATGTCTTTACATTTTGATAATGTGCTATTATAATGTACAAATGACATAGGATAAATTTTTATTTAAATATAGAAAAGAGATATGATGAAACATATTAATAATATAAAACCTATTAAAGATAACTCCAAGATTTACCTGTTTTTTTCAAAGAGGTATAATAGCAGCCAGTTTAATTACCAACAGATTTTTAGTATGCTACTTCCTTTAATTTTAGATCAATTTTTTATTTTTTCAATTGGTATGCTCACAACATCAATGATAAGTTCATCTGGTCAAGATTCAGTTGCTGCCGTATGTTTAGTTGGTCCAATCACTTTTTTGGTTATGGGACTCGCTAGTGCCATATCCAATGGAGGAACTGTTATCGTTGCCCAATACAAGGGTAAGGGCGATGAAGAACAAATGAAAAAAGCAGCAGGCCAAGTTGTTTTATCAACATTTGTAGTTGCTACTATCTTATCAGTAGTATTAATAATTTTTGCAGACCCAGTCATTAATACAATATTTAAAGGATCAACACAAGCAGTTTTAGAAAAATCAAAAAGTTATTTGATAGGAAACTGTCTTTCATTTCCAGCATTTGCTATATTTAATGGAATATTCAATGCATTAAGGGGCGTTGGTGATACAAAAACTTGCCTAAGACTTACTGTAGTAATTAACGTAATACATTTATTTGCAAGTATGTATTTTATAAATGTGTTGAAGCTTGATATTTTGGGTACATCAATATCACTTATTATTGCACGTTTAATTGGTGGTATAATTGCACTTTATTTAGTTTTAAGCAGAAAAGGAATATTAACACTTAGATTACGTGATATGTTCTACATAGATTTCAAAATTCAAAAAAGCATTTTTAAAATGGGAATTCCTTTTTCTGTTGAAATGATATTTTTTAATGTCGGCAGAATGCTAACACAAACCTATATGGTTTTGCTTGGAACAAATATTATTGCGGCAGACGGTATTGCGTCAACTGCAACGAACTTGTTTTATGCAATGGGAATTGGAGTTTCAACACTTGCAATAACTGTAGTTGGACAATGTATTGGTGCAGGAGATATATCACTAGCGCGAAAATACGGCAAACAATTTATTAAATTGGGAACAACGATGATAGTATTAGGTGTTATTATTATTTATCCATTCATGCCATTAATTTTAAAATTGTTTTCTCCACAAGCTGATACTTTAATATTAATTAATCAAGCTATTTTAATTGGTATAATACCAATTCCTTTTTTCTGGTCACTGTCTAATGTAATGCCTAGCGTTCTTCGTGCCGCAGGAGATGCGAACTTTACTTCAATGGTTTCGCTTACATCTATGTGGATATTTAGAGTAGGACTTGCATATGTACTTGCTTTACCATGCGGATTAGGACTAAATGGTATATGGATTGCAATGGGCGCTGAATGGGCAGCACGTTCATTAATATTTGGTTTAAGGTTTAAGGGCGAAAAATGGTATAAAAATAAAGTAGTATAATTACAAATATAAAAAAGGCTGATTGTTTTAAAACAATCAGCCTTTTATGAGTTGTAATTTATAGTGCTTTTTCCCCTATATCATGTCTGAAATGTGCATTATCAAAATGTATAGTGTCTACTGCTTTATACGCATTGTTGATTGCGTTATTTAAATCATTACCTAATGCAGATATGCCAAGTACTCGCCCACCTGCAGTTTTAAATCCATTATCAAACTTTGTTCCAGAATGGTAAACCGTTGTATTTTCACACTGCCCGTTGTTGTCTAGACCAATTATATCAATTCCAGTAACATATTTTTGAGGATAGCCACCAGATGCCATAATAACACATGCTGCAGATTTATCATCGAACTCAATATTAACATCACTTAAACGTTCGTCTGCTACTGCTTCAAATATGTCTAATAAATCTGTTTTAAGTAAAGGTAGAACAACCTGAGTTTCAGGGTCACCAAAACGGCAGTTGTATTCAATAACCTTTGTACCATTTGGAGTAATCATTAATCCAAAGAAAATTACACCTTTAAAAGGACGACCTTCTTTGTTCATTGCCTCCATTGTTGGTTCGAAAATAGTCTTTGTGCATTCATTAAGAACTTCTCTAGTGAAGAATGGATTAGGAGCAATAGTTCCCATGCCGCCGGTGTTAAGTCCCATATCGCCATCTAATGCACGTTTGTGGTCCATAGCAGATACCATTGGTATGATTGTATGAGAGTCGCAAAATGAGAGTACAGACACTTCTGGTCCTGTCAAAAACTCTTCGATAACAATATGGTTTCCACTTGCACCGAAAACTTTGTCTTCCATGATGGAAAGTATGCCGTCTTTTGCTGTTTCAAAATCTTCTGCAATAATTACGCCTTTTCCTAATGCAAGACCATCTGCTTTAATAACAGTAGGATATGTGTTTTGTTCTTGTATATAAGCAATTGCAGTTCCTGCATTATCAAAAGCTTCATATTTTGCAGTTGGTATATTATAGTCTTTCATAAGTTTTTTTGAAAAAACTTTACTTCCTTCTAAAATTGCCGCCGCCTTATTAGGGCCAAATGACTTAATACCAGCTAATTCAAACGCATCTACCATGCCAAGAACAAGAGGATCATCTGGAGCAATAATTGCAAAGTCAATTTTATTTGTTTTTGCAAAAGCAATCATACCATCTATATCTGTTGCTTTAATGTCAACACATGTTGCATCACAAGCA
>DAMDCT010000005.1:18413-20832 GCA_032091455.1 Oscillospiraceae bacterium
ACAAGCAATACCACCATTACCAGGGGCGCAATAAATCGTTTTTACTCGTTTACTTTGTTTTAGTTTTTTTATAATAGCGTGCTCACGACCACCGCCACCAACAACTAATATATTTAATGCCATATGGATTTCCTCCTTAGGTTGATTGTTTATGTTTATATTTCCGACTAAGTATTTTTAGAACTTCTTGTATGGTTGTACTTTCTAATTAGTCCCCTTAAAAATATAAATATTGCAAAAGCTAGCATGCATCCTGAAACATTTTGTATAAAATCATCAATTTCAACAGTTCTTAATATTCTTCCGAGTAAAATGTTTGTGGATAGTTGAAAGAGTTCAATTGCAAGCGATGTTAGAGAAGCAACCAGAAATATTTTTATAAGATTAAATTTAGAAAAAAGTAAGGGTAAGAGAATGCCTAAAGGCATTAGCATTATGAAATTGCCACCAACAAGCCGTATAAATTCATAGTAATTTCCATTGGCAGTACAGTTTTTATATATCTGCATTGATTCTTTAAATGGAACAAAATTTATATTGGAAAGAGAAAGACTGGTCGCCTGTGTTGATATATTCCAATTCCACGGTGGTGCATATATCATAGTAATAGAAATAAGTGAACCTATATAAATAAAAAGTGACGCCATGCATATATTTCTGCAAAACGAATTATTTCTAAAACAAAATGGGTATACAATTAAAAAAACAATAATTCCTGCCACAATTCCATCATATGGACGACCAAATATCATAATGCTCACTCCCCATGAATTAGTGATGGAATAATCTTATTCCTGTAAATGTCATTGCTATGTTATATTTATTACAAGTATCAATTACATTATCATCACGAATAGAGCCACCAGGCTGTGCAATAAACTCAACGCCACTTCTGTGTGCACGCTCAATGTTGTCACCAAATGGGAAAAATGCATCAGAACCAAGGGAAACTCCTTTAAGTTCATTTAACCATAAACGTTTTTCTTCACGAGTAAGAATTTCTGGTTTAACAGCAAAAGTTTGTTGCCACATTCCATCTGCAAGAACATCCTCATAATCCTCAGAGATATATACATCAATAGCATTATCACGGTCAGCTCTGCGAATACCCTCTTTAAAATTAAGGTTTAAAACTTTTTCATGTTGACGAAGCCACCAAATATCAGCCTTATTACCTGCAAGTCGTGTACAGTGGATACGTGATTGTTGTCCCGCACCAATTCCGATTGCTTGTCCGTCTTTTACATAACAAACAGAATTTGATTGAGTATATTTAAGTGCGATTAAAGATATAATTAAATCACGCTCAGCATCTTTAGTTAGATTTTTATTTTCGGTTATAACATTTGAAAAAAGCCATTCGTTTATTACAAGTTCATTTCTACCTTGCTCAAAAGTTATTCCAAATACATCTTTGTGTTCAATTGGTGCCGGAACATAGGATGGATCAATTTTAACTACGTTATATCCGCCTTTTCGTTTTGCTTTTAGAATTTCTAATGCTTCGTCAGTATATCCAGGCGCAATAACGCCGTCTGAAACTTCACGAGATATAAGTTTTGCAGTTTCTACATCACACACGTCAGAAAGCGCAATAAAATCACCATATGATGACATTCTGTCAGCACCCCTTGCCCTTGCATAAGCGCAAGCTAAAGGAGAAAGTTCTACGTCCTCAACAAAGTATATCTTTTTTAATGTGTCACTTAAAGGAAGACCAACTGCAACACCAGCTGGGCTAACATGTTTAAAAGAAGCGGCAGCAGGAAGACCTGTTGCTGTTTTAAGTTCTTTTACAAGTTGCCAGCTGTTAAGTGCATCAAGGAAGTTAATAAATCCTGGATTTCCACTTAATATTTCTAGGGGTAAATCACCCTCTTGCATAAATATTCGTGCAGGTTTTTGGTTAGGGTTACAACCGTATTTTAATGAAAGTTCATTTGCCATAAGTCATTTCCTCCATTTTATTAATAGTATTAATTATTAGGGCAGGTTTACACCTGACCTGTTTATTATTTGTTTTTATTGACAATTTTAATTGTAGTTTCACCAGTTTTAAGATTTATATATCTTGTGAAAAGAGAAACTTTATTATCCTCGTTAAGAGAATTCCAAATTGTATTTGTAAGCTCGTCAATAGAACCAGTTAAAGCAACAGTTTTAGGCTCTCCATAAAATGATGGTATTGGATTACCATCACATTTATATGTGTGGATAAAATGCCCTTCACCACTCACTGGCTCATTGTATTCATAGAAAAATCTTTGAACAGAATTTTCGTTTCCGTTATCACTTTTTAGAATTGATAATTTATATTCAAATTTATTGTTAGCTATATTTAAGATACCAGAAATTCTTGGAGTAAAGTTTGGTGGATCTGGTTCAAAAGTACGTGTTCTTAGTGCATCTTCAAATGTTT
>DAMDCT010000005.1:20842-21723 GCA_032091455.1 Oscillospiraceae bacterium
ATCATATATAGTATCGGTTTGGTCACCGTTTGTTACAATTGTATTGTCGCCTATTACTCTTACAGGAGAATAGATGATTAATGATGGATCAACAAGTTTTGACTCATCAAATGCTTTAGTTTTAATACCTTTATTATCCTCTTCAAAAATTCTATTTCTTGAATTTTCACTTCTGCCCATAATAAAGTATGCAATAACTGCATGTTTACTATCTGCACTTTTCCCAATAAGTATTCCACGGCCAGGGTAAGAATTTGTTGAAAGTTCAGCTTTAATATCAATTAAATTCATGACGTTTTCCTTTCTTTTTTAGGAGTTGTTGCATATTTGCAACAACTCCATATGCTAACTAATAATAATTAGTCATTAATGATAACTCGATTATTAAGTATTGATATTTTCCCCTCACAATAAAGCGATACTGCCTGAGGGAGAATAATCCATTCGGCTTGCTCCATAACACGCTTTTGTAGGATTTCGGGTGTATCGGTTGTTAACACTTCTACTGATTTTTGTAGAATAATTGCTCCACCATCCGCAACTTCATTAACGAAATGTACAGTTGCACCTGTCAATTTCACGCCATAATTAATAGCCGCTTCATGTACGCGCAAGCCATAATATCCTTCGCCACAAAAGCTTGGGATTAAGGCAGGATGAACATTTATAATGCGATAAGCGTATAAATCAGTTAATTTTTTTGACAAGATTGACATATATCCAGCAAGAACAATTAAATCTATATTATGTTCTTTAAAAGCAGATGTAATTTTTTCATCGAATTCATTGGTAGATTCACATTCTTTACGTGAAATTACACAAGTTGCAATTCCATTTTGTTTTGCACGTTCCAAAGCATAAGCTTTTGAATTACTAGCAAT
>DAMDCT010000005.1:21733-22473 GCA_032091455.1 Oscillospiraceae bacterium
AACAAGCGAAATTTCACCATTCTTAATTCTGCCATCTTTTTGTGCATCAATAAGAGCTTGTAAATTTGTTCCTCCACCAGAAACCATAACAGCAATTTTTGTAGGTGTGGTTGATTTTTCCGTTATGTTATCATCTGTGGTTTTTTTATTTAAATCAACTAACCCTTTATTATTGAGTAAGTTCCCTAGCATATGATTACTCCATCATCACCATTAATTAATTCGCCAATGATGTATGCGTCCTCACCACTTTGTTTTAATACTTCAATAGCCTTATCTGCATCCGCTTTATCAACAGCAACAATCATTCCAACACCCATGTTAAATGTATTAAACATATCACGTTCAGGGATATTACCCTCTTTTGCTATTAAATCAAATATAGGTAGAACTTCTACTGAACTTCTATTGATTTTTGCAGTAATTCCGTCTGGAAGAGAACGAGGAATATTTTCATAAAATCCACCACCAGTAATATGGGAGATAGATTTAACTTTAACTGCTTCAATCAAGTTAAGAATAGACTTAACATATATTTTAGTTGGAGTTAGAAGTGTTTCACCAAGAGATTTATCCAAAGTTTCATATGTTTTGTTAAGGTCTTTGTTTTCAATATCAAAAACTTTTCTAACAAGAGAAAAACCGTTAGAATGAACACCACTAGATGCAAGACCAATTAGAACGTCGCCCTCTTTTTGTGAGTTTTGGTCAACAATTTTTGATTTATCAACAACACCTAC
>DAMDCT010000005.1:22483-26054 GCA_032091455.1 Oscillospiraceae bacterium
GTCATACTCATTTATTGGATAAAAACCAGGCATTTCTGCTGTTTCTCCACCAACTAAAGAACATCCAGCTTGAATACAACCATCAGCAACACCAGAAACAATTTGCTCAATTTTTTCTGGAAAGTTTTTGCCTACTGCAATATAATCAAGGAAAACAAGTGGTTTTGCGCCACAGCAAATTATATCATTTACACACATTGCAACACAGTCAATACCAACTGTATCATGCTTATCAAGCATAAAAGCAAGTTTTAGCTTTGTTCCAACACCATCAGTACCAGAAACTAAAACAGGTTTTGTTATGCCCTCTAAATCAAGTTCAAAAAGACCTCCAAATCCACCAAGTCCGGAAACAACTCCACTTGTGAAGGTTTTTTGCACGTGCTTTTTCATAAGCTCTACAGCTTGATAGCCAGCAGTTACGTCAACGCCTGCTTCTTTATAGCTTTCACTAAAACTTTTCATTTAATGCTCCATTCCGCTAACCCATGTTAGCACAATATATATTTTCGAAATAAAAATTAGTACTATTCTCTGCCGAGAAGTTTATTAATTCTATGAACAGGGTTTAATAATTTGCTTATTGATTCATCATGATTTAGGAAATCAATGATATATGCAATGTATTTCGCCATATCAACTTCAACATACCATTCTCTTTGTTTAAGTTCAGGTGTGCGGTAAATAAGATTTGTTGTGAAAACTCTAGAAATTTTACCATCTTCATATGCTTTATCAAATTCTTCTAAACCTTCACAAAAAAGACCAAATGATGTACAGATGAAAATTCTGTTTGCGCCCTTTTCTTTTAGCTTACTAGCAATATCAAGTACAGAATCGCCAGAAGAAATCATATCATCAACAATAATAACGTCTTTATCTTTTACATTTTTACCTAAAAATTCGTGTGCAACAATAGGGTTTCTTCCATTAATTATTGTTGAATAGTCACGTCTTTTGTAAAACATTCCAAGGTCAACACCAAGAACAGACGAATAATACATGCATCTTGACATGCCACCCTCATCTGGTGAAATAATCATTAGATGGTCTTTGTCAATAACTATGTCTGGGATATTTCTTTTAATAGCTTTTAGGAATTGATAAGTAGGTTGAATATTTTCAAACCCTTTTAATGGAACGGCATTTTGTACTCTTGGGTCATGTGCATCAAAAGTAATTATATTTTCAACACCCATGCTATATAGTTCTTGTAAAAATAAAGCACAGTCTAAAGATTCTCTTGATGTTCTTCTGTGTTGACGTCCCTCATAAAGCATTGGCATAATTACTGTAATTTTTCTAGCCTTACCACCAGTTGCGGCAATAACTCTCTTTAAATCAGAGTAATGATCATCAGGGCTCATAGGAACTTCTTGTCCATACATTTTATATGTTACACCGTAATTGTATACATCAACTAAAATAAATAAATCATCGCCACGAACAGATTCTTTTAAGACACCTTTTGCTTCACCTGTTCCAAAACGAGGGCATAGTGATTTAATTTGATAAGTTTCTTTTAGGTAATCAAAAAAGTTTTGATTACCACTTGTTAGTTCGTCACGTTCTTTTCTCCAACAAACTAGATAGTCATCTACTTTTTGTGTTAGTTCTTTGCATCCTGACATGCCTATAATACCTAATTCCCCGACTGGAATAGGAATTGGTCTTGAATTTGTATTATCTTTCATTATTTTTAATTCCCATCTCTCACATAATTTTTTATGCGTCTATTCTTTTCCGTCCCAACAATAAGTACAAACTTGAGATTTATCTATACCAATTGCGTCAAGCATACCATCAAGTGTTTGATATTTTAGTGATGTAAAATTAAGTTTATTACAAATACTATCAACCATCTGTTTGTGTTTTTCACTTGTACAATCAATATATTCATTAACTGCGTTCTCGTGATTTTCTCCCTCTAGCTCTTTTATAGTTCTTCTAGTTATTAAATCCATTTCAGAAGTAGAACGAGAAAAATTAAGATACTTACAACCATACATAATTGGAGGACAAGCAGGTCTAATGTGAACTTCTCTTGCACCGCTTTCGTATAAAAATTCAACAGTTTCTCTCATTTGAGTTCCACGAACTATTGAATCATCAATAAATAGTAAGCTTTTATCACGAATAAGTGCATCAACTGGAATTAGCTTCATATGCGCTACAAGGTTTCGCATTGATTGATTTGCAGGCATAAAGCTTCTTGGCCATGTTGGAGTGTATTTTATAAATGGTCTTGCAAATGGTATACCAGATTGGTTTGCATATCCAATTGCATGTGCAGTACCAGAATCAGGCACACCAGCAACAAAATCAGCTTTAACATCATCATTTTTAGCAAGAATCTCACCACAGTTATATCTCATCTGTTCTACATTTACTCCCTCATATGCTGAGGTAGGATAGCCATAATATGTCCAAAGAAAAGCACATATTTTCATTTTTTTTCTAGCAGGTGATTTTTCAATAATACCATCTGTAGTAATAAGAACAATTTCACCAGGTCCAAGCTCACGTTCATCACGATAACCTATGTTTAAATAAGCAAATGACTCAAATGAAATGCAATATGCTCCGTCTTTTTTACCAATGATAAGAGGTGTTCGACCCATTTTATCACGAGCAGCATAAATGCCTTCTTTTGTAAGCAACATAAAAGTCATTGAACCATCAATTTGGTCTTGTGCATATTTAATACCTTCAACAATGCTATCTTTTTGGTTTATCAATGATGCAACAACCTCAGTTGAATTAATTTTTCCGCCACTCATTTCAAGGAAGTGAGTGCTCCCTTGATTAAATGATGCATTTACAAGTTCTTGCTCATTATTAATGCGGCCAACAGAAGTAATTGCAAAATTACCAAGATGCGAACGAACAATAAGTGGTTGAGGCTCATTGTCGCTTATACAACCAATACCAATATTTCCGCTCATGTCTAAAATGTCACGCTCGGACTTTGTTCTAAAAGGTGAGTTCTCGATATTGTGTATTGCACGTTGAAAGCCTTTTTCAGAGTAAACTGCCATACCCCCACGACGTGTACCTAAATGTGAATGATAGTCTGTACCAAAAAATAAATCAGTTACACAATCTGTTTTTGAAACAACCCCAAAAATTCCGCCCATAATGGTCTCCTTTTTATTTAAGAAATATTGTGTCGATTAAAAGCGACACCTAAATATGAACATTAAATTTAGGTTATTCCCCTAATAAACGTTTCATGATTTCTTTATAAGCGTCTTCTTCTCCACCCATATCACGACGGAAACGGTCTTTATCTAATTTTTCATGAGTTACAGAATCCCAGAAACGGCAAGTGTCTGGAGAAATTTCATCAGCTAACACTATTGTTCCATCGCTAGTTTTTCCAAACTCTAGTTTGAAATCAATTAATTCAATATTTAAATCCTTTAAATAAGCTGTTAGTACTTCATTTACTTTTAGTGAATATTGAGCAATTAAATCAAGTTCCTCTTTTGTGCAGTATTCCATTGCCATAATGTGATATTCATTTACCATTGGATCGCCAAGAGAATCATCTTTGTAACAGTACTCAAGC
>DAMDCT010000005.1:26064-32734 GCA_032091455.1 Oscillospiraceae bacterium
TTTTATTCATCTTTGTGCCTTCTTCTAAACCAAGTCTTTTAGCAAGAGAACCAGCAGCAATATTTCTAACAATAACCTCTAGTGGAACAATTGTAACCTTTTTAACAATAGTTTCACGGTCAGAGATTTCCTCAATTAAATGAGTTGGAACACCTCGCTTCTCAAGTATTTTCATAAGGTGGTTTGTTACACGATTATTTATTATACCCTTATCGTGAATAGTACCTTTTTTTAAACCGTTTAATGCAGTTGCATCATCTTTATAGTCAACGATGTATGCATTTTCTGTATCAGTTGTATAAACTTTTTTTGCTTTTCCCTCGTAAATCATTTCTAGCTTTTTCATATGCTTTTTACCTCCATTTGTAATTTTTCATCTTTTTTTATTACTTCGTCAACCATTTTAACTTTCATTTCCTTAAGTTTTGACCCAATTTTATCGTCATAAACACCTAATATCTGTGCTGCAAGAATTGCCGCATTCGCGCTTCCGTCAATTGCAACAGTTGCAACAGGTATGCCAGATGGCATTTGAACTGTAGCGAGTAATGCATCAAGACCGTCAAGAGTGGATGATTTAACAGGAATTCCAATTACGGGTAATGTAGTATGTGCGGCTAAAACACCTGCAAGATGAGCTGCCTTTCCAGCAGCAGCAATAATTACGCCAAACCCATTTGCCTTTGCATTTGTTGCAAATTCGCAAGCGAGTGCAGGAGTTCTGTGTGCAGACATTACATGGGCTTCAACTGGAATAGAAAATTCTTTTAGCGTCTTGATAGCACCGCTTACAATTGGAAGATCACTGTCACTACCCATAATAACTGCGACTTTTTTTGTTGGTTCCATAGTTTTTCTCCTTTTTCAAAAAGATTTAGTTTTTAGCAAATACAAAAAGCTGCGAGTGTACTCGCAGCTTTAAAATTACTTGCTATTAGATTGTATGTTTATTTCCATGCAAGAGGTTGCAACTATATTATTGTCGCAACTATACCCCGTGTTGGAGCGCACTATTATAGTATGATGAACCTTATGGGAACGCCTATATATTTGGGCTAAAAATACAGCATTATAATTCATAAAATTCACCTTTCAAAAGTATTTGTATTACTCTATTATTGTATAATAAAGTTAAGGGAAATACAACTCTAATAAATTAACAAATAAAAATATATAATGCAGGATTTACTGGTAATAGTGCATAAAGAAAAGGATTATTCGATTTGATAGTGAATAATCCATTTACAAAGGTGTTGTTATATTCTGTTTTATAATTAATATGCACATTCTATACGTGAATTTTATTTACTTGTAACTAGGTTCGATTTTACTTCAGCTTTAGGTAAATTAATCGTATTAAGCATATTAAGAAGTTCTATTGCATGTACATTTTCATCGATGCTGGCACGAAAACAAGCATTTTTAAATGTAGCATTATTACAACAATCTATGTATTGCTCTGCATATTCGCGATAATCATTACATTCATTTAAAACTCTCTCTCCAATAAGATTATTAAAGTTTTCATTGCTGTCAATAACAGGTGGTATAACAATAGGATTACAGCTTCTACAAGTCATCATTCTATATATTTGCTGAAACTCTACTGCATGGCTTTGCTCGTTTATAGCAATATCTACCAACTGTTGACGTGATTTTTCGTTAGGTGCAATTTTTGCAAGTTCCTTATAATATTCACAATCTTTTAATTCATCGGCAATAAACATTTGTAGTTTTTGAACAGTACATAATTCCATAATAGCATCTCCTTTAAAATTATAATAACTATTACATTATATGGAGTTATATAATTGATGTGAATAAAAAATTTTGAGCAATTTTTATATGAATTCATTATAAAAACCAATAATAAATAAATTTTTCACTTTATTCTTTGTAGCAATAATTGTATTTGAACAGAAACCCAGTAACTTATTTAAAAATAAGTTACTGGGTTTTGACTTTATTATAATTAATCTTCTAATTGTGCAGTGTAAAGTTGATAGTAATGACCTTTTTTTGCAATTAGTTCGTCATGGCTACCACTTTCACCAATGCCTTTATTAGATATGTACATTATTCTATTACAATTTTTAATTGTAGAAAGTCTGTGTGCAATAATGAAAGAGGTTCTGCCAACAAGTAATGCCTGTAAGCCTTGTTGTAGTAGCTTTTCAGTTTTTGCATCAATAGATGATGTTGCTTCATCCAAAACAAGTATCTTAGGATTAGAAAGCAGAGTACGTGCAAAAGAAATTAACTGCTTTTGACCTTGTGATAACCTAGAGCCACGTTCATTTACTTGTGTTTGATAACCGTCTTTCATTTCACTTATGAACTCATGCGCACATACGGTTTTACATGCACTAATAACTTCTTCATCAGTTGCATCAAGTTTACCATATTTTATATTATCCATAATCGTACCGGAGAATATAAAGCTATCTTGTAACATAATTCCCATCTGTGAGCGTAATGAATGCAATGTCACTTTTGAAATGTCATGATTATCAACTAAAATTCTACCACCAGATACGTTGTAAAAACGTGAAATCAGGTTTACAACAGTTGTTTTTCCTGCACCTGTTGGACCAACTAAAGCAATTGATTCACCAGCTTTTATATCTAGATCTAAATCTTCAAGTATATTTGTTGTTCCATCATATGAGAAAGTAACGTTATCAAACTTAACATCACCATTTATTTCTGGAAGTTCATATGAATCAACTGCATCATCAACTGTAATTGGTTCATCTAACGTCTCAAAAATACGCTCTAAATAAGCAATTGAGTTAATAAAGGAATTGTACAAGTTTGAGAGCGATAAAATTGGTTGCCAAAAACGCCACGCATATGCTGCAATTGCAATAAGAGTACCTATTTGTATTGCCTTACCTAAAAAGAGCAAACCAACAATATACATTGTACCAATTACTATTGTAGAAAGGTTATCAACAGAAAACCAAACAAGGTTTGATGTGTATTGAGCTTTCATCCAGCTCTTAACATGAGCCTTATTTAACCTGTCAAATATTTCAGCATTCTCTTCTTCTCGTGTAAAAGCTTGAGTAATTTTTGCTCCATCTAAGCTTTCGTGCAAGTAAGCATTAAGATTAGAACCCTTGTTAGAAACATTTTGCCAAGCCCTTCTTTGTGCTGGTTTGATAAGAAAAGCAATAAGGAAGAAAACAGGAACACCAGAAATAACAACAAGACTTAATGTAACATTCATTGAAAGCATGAATACTGCAATAATCACAATATTAAATATTTCAAGAATAAAGTTAATGATACCATTTGACAACATATCAGAAACGTTGTTCACATAGTTGATAACTCTTGTTAATATCTTTCCGTGTGGTCTGTCATCATAGTATTGAAAAGAAAGTTTTTGAAGATGTTCAAATAAATCTTTTCTAATATCATAAATTATTTCTTGTCCGACAATGGTCATGTAACGTGCACGCATAATCATAAAAACAATGCTGATAGCAATTGAAATTAATAATCCAACAGACAGCCAAATTAACATTGTTATATCTTTATTTGGTATTGCAATATTGATTCCTTTTTGAATAAATATTGGACCACACAGTGCTGAAATTGCAGAAAGTGCTGATAATACTAGGGATAAAATCATTTTCTTACTGTGCTTTTTTATATATTTTCCTGCTCGTTTTAAATGCTTCATGCTAAAAGGTGTTTCTAAGGTTTCATCAATGTCAAATCGATTTCTAGCCATTAATAGCACCTCCTTGACTATTTTCAATTTTGTCCTGGCCATTTTGAAGCATAAACACTTCATAATAATAACCTTTTTTAGCTATAAGTTCTTGATGAGTTCCAGACTCAATAACGGCACCTCTATCAAGAATAATAATTTTATCTGCACTCTTTGTTGTTGATATACGTTGTGCAACAATAATTTTTGTGCATTTAAAGTCAAGATTTCTCAATTCATTTTGTATGTATTTTTCAGTTTCAAGGTCAACAGCTGACGTAGTATCATCTAATATTAATATAGACGGCTTAACAGCAAGTGCACGAGCTAATGCTATACGTTGCTTTTGTCCACCTGAAAGTCCTGTTCCCCTCTCCCCAATTACAGTGTCAAATCCTTGAGATAAATTATCAATAAAGTCAACGCTCGCACATTTTGCAAATTGTGCAACTTCTTCTTCACTTAAATTAGTATCGCCATAAGCAATATTTCCATCAACTGTGTCTGAGAATAAAAACACATCTTGTGTTGCAAGGCCAACAGATGAACGTAGTGTATTTAAATCCCACAAATTAATTGAAACACCATCAATTAATAATTCGCCACTTGATACATCAGAAAAACGTGGAATTAGATTAACTAAAGAAGTTTTTCCTGAACCTGTGCTACCCATTATAGCAACAGTTTCTCCCTCATTTATGGTTAAGTTTATATTTTTCAATACTTGAGTGTCGTGCATGTTAAGACTTACATTTTTAAATTCAACGTTTCCTTTAAGTCTTGTGTCCTTTTGCTTTGCGTCATGTCTGCTTGTAATTGTAGAACGAGCGTAAAATAGTTCAATTATTTTGCTTGCGCTAGCAAAGAAACGTTGCAAGTCGTTAACCAACATTCCAATCATTCTCATTGGGTTTGTCAGTGTCCAACATAATCCGTTGAAAAGAGTAAAAGTACCAATTGAAATTCTACCAATGATTAAGAAATAACCGCCTACTAGTAAAACAGCTACGGATAATGATTGTGAAAAACCTTCAATGTATGGGCAATATTTAAGCCATAACATTGTTGCTTTCAAGTTTGCATTTTTAAAGCCAAGATTTTTTTCATCAAATTTCTCTTGTTCGTGCTTTTCGTTAGCAAAAGCTTTTACAACACGGTTACCTGAAATATTTTCTTGAGCACAAGTGTTAAGCTGTGATAAGCGTTCTCTTAGGTCAACGTATAAAGGACCAACTTTTTTTGAAAACATCATTGTAACTGCAAAAATTAATGGTGTTATAAAAAGTAGAGAAAGAGCAAATTGCCAATCCTCGAGTATAAAACAAATGCTTGTTGATAAAAACAAAACTATACAATCAATTGTCATTCTAAAAACCCAACAAACCGTATGTCTTACCATATCCATATCACCTGTAAGACGTGTCATTAAATCGCCTGTTCTGTTTTTGTTGTAGAAAGACATATCTTGTTGTTGCATGTTCTTATAAAGATCTTTACGTAACTTGTAAACAAGCCCCTGAGAACACTTCTCATATGTCATAACAGATAAATAACAAAATGATGACCTAATCAAAGTAAATCCTATAAGTAAAATTACTAGATAAACAAGATTACCTATGAGATCTTGTGCAATTGAAGTTCCATTTTCAATTGGAGAAAAAACTTCATTCATAATTTCTTTAATAATGAGTGAGTTTACAAGTGCTGTTGCCGCAAGTATTACGGTCGAAAAAAGTGCGAATATGTATCTGGCTCGATAGCCCTTCATGTTTTGCCAAATCCATTTTAGCTGAAACATATAATTCCCTCCCTACGTGTGTGCGCTTTCTTTAAATTATGGTAAATTTACGAATACAAATATTATAACGTATTATTTGTAAAATGAAACCCCTTTAGTGAAATTACTTTACTTAAAATTGCCCAAAGATTTAAATAAATACTGTGTAAAAGTGCTAAATTACCAAAACATTTTAATACTTTAATGTTGTCATTTGAAATTAATGGTAGTATAATAGCAATAATACATAAAATCGCCAATAAAATGTAACTAATGGGGGACTGCAAGTTGATTACAAAAGTTAAAAGTATTGGGCTAATGGGAATGACAGCATATACAATAGAAGTCGAGGCAGACTTAACAAGTGGGCTTCCTAGATTTGATATTGTTGGGCTTCCAGATGCTGCGGTAAAGGAAAGTCGTGACCGTGTTTGTTCTGCAATTAAAAATTGTGGATATGAATTTCCTGTTGGTAAGATTACTATAAATCTTGCTCCTGCAGATATAAAAAAAATGGGTCCAGTATATGATGTAGCAATTTTAATTGCACTTCTTGATACAACTGGTCAACTCAATGTAAATCTGGATACATTTGCGTTTATGGGGGAACTCTCTTTAAGTGGAGAGGTAAGACCAGTAACAGGCATTTTATCAATGGTAATTCATGCTATTAGTGGCTATGAAAGTGTATTTGTACCTTTTCAAAATGCACTAGAAGCAAGTGTTGTTGAAGGTATTAATGTTTTTGCGGTAAAGCACATAAAAGAGCTTATTAATTTCTTGACAGGTGCTATTGAAATTGAACCACAAAAGCCAACACATAATTATGATAAAAATGAAATATTTATACCAGATTTTTGCGAAGTAAAGGGACAACATTCTGCAAGACGAGCTTTGGAGATAGCAGCCGCTGGTGGACATAATGGTTTACTTATTGGACCTCCCGGCTCAGGAAAAAGTATGTTGGCAAAAAGAATTCCTTCCATTTTGCCAGATATGACGTTTGAAGAATCAATTGAAACTACTAAAATCCATTCTATCGCAGGACTATTATCAAGGAATGCGCCACTTATAACAACAAGACCATTTCGTGCACCTCACCATACCGTTTCTCCTGCTGGACTTTCAGGTGGTGGATCTATTCCCCACCCTGGCGAAATTTCACTAGCACA
>DAMDCT010000005.1:32744-35865 GCA_032091455.1 Oscillospiraceae bacterium
CCCGAGTTTTCACGCCCTGCTATGGAGATATTGCGTCAGCCAATTGAGGATGGAAAGGTTACAATATCTCGTGTTAATGGAACTCTTACATATCCATGCTCCATTATGTTAATTGCGGCAATGAACCCTTGCCCATGTGGTTATTTTGGACATCCCACCCGTCCATGTACTTGTTCGTCAAATAAAGTATCAAGGTATCTTGCACAGGTATCAGGTCCATTGCTCGATAGACTTGATTTACATATAGATGCGATGCCTGTGGAGTTTGACCATATATCCTCAACAACACGTTCAGAATCATCCGAGGATATTAAAAAGAAAGTAGATGCGGCTCGCACAATACAAAATGAGCGATTTAAAGGAACAGGAATAACATGTAATGCACGCATAACACCAGCTAGATTACATGATGATTGTCCAATAAGTGAAAGTGGCATGAAACTGCTACGAAATGCTTTTGAAAAACTTGGACTATCTGCACGTGCTTACGATAGAGTTTTAAAGGTATCACGTACCATTGCTGATTTAGATAAAAGTGAAGTGCTTGAAAGCCGAAGCAATCCAATATAGAAGTTTGGACAGAAAGTATTGGCTAAATAGTAAGTAAAGACATTACTTATCGTTAAAAATGACGAGTTCAGTGCAATTTATATTATGATAAAATTATGAAGATAAGAATGAGAATAAATACAATGAATATTGAATTGAAAAAACTTAGCGTTAATGATGAAAAGGATATATATGATATGTTACAAAAAATACCCAAAGAGGAAAATGGGTTTGAAAACAGTGTTAATGGTAAAACATATCAACAATATAAAGATTGGTTGATGAGAAGTAATAATATCTCAAATGGGGTAGGGTTGCAAGATGGTTGGGTAGAATTGAGCACATATTGGTTGTATGTAGACAATAAACCAGTTGGGTATGGGAAATTACGACATAGATTAGTAGACCATTTGTATTTAGTTGGAGGACATATTGGTTATTCAATTATTAAAAGTAAAAGAGCAAATGGATATGGCAATTTAATTCTAATGCTGTTAATTAAAGAAGCAAAAAAATTGTCAATAGATAAATTGCTTTTAACAATTAGAAATAGTAATGAAGCATCAATATAGGTTGCGATAAAAAATGGAGGTATTATAGATAATATAACTGAAGAAAGACATTATATTTGGATAACCGTTAATTAATAAAAGCAAAAGCATAAAATGGACTAAGAAATTAATCTTAGTCCATAAAATCTATCCATTTCTATTTAGTTTTTTATAATGCTCATTGGGTCAACCCAGTTACCTTTATTTTTCATAGCAAAGTGAAGATGGCTTTCTTCGGCTTGTTCAATTTCTGCTGTGTTTCCAACAGCACCGATAACATCTCCAAGTTTAACTTGCTGATTTTTCTTTACATTTACTGCTGATTTAAGATTATAGTAATGACTTTCAATACCATTTGCATGTTCTATTATAACACAAGCTCCCCACATTGGGTCGTTTTTCACTTCAATAACCTTGCCGTTAGATACAGCTTTAACAGGAGTTGATAATTTTGCACTTATATCTATTCCTGTATGCATAACCCATTCGTCGAGTGTTTTTGATTTAACAACTTTATCTCCACTAAATGCATTTAAAACTTCGCCTTTAAGTGGCATTATAAAGCCTTGCTCAACTGGCTCATTTGCTTTAACGGTTTCATCTTCGGTTTTTGGTGCTGGCACATTTGATTGTGGTTTATTCACTTCCTCTTCTGTTGGAACGTTCCAGTTATCTTGATTATTCTCAACTTGAGATGTAGCATTATCGTTATCGAGTGTATTATCTCCCAATTTGTTTATTGAAGAATTGACACCAATCCATGCCGCACCACCAATAGCAATCAAGCTTATAGCTAAAGCAATGTAAAAACCTTTGCCTGCTAAAAAATTATTTGAATTTGTCCTTGGAATTCTGCTTTTTTTCATATACTCTCCTCCTTATATAAACTTAGTTTGTTTTTAAAATCAGCCACTTATACTAATTGCATTTTAAATGTCGATTACTAAATTTCCAGAAAACCGTATAAAACAAATTTTTTATGAAAATAATTAAGGTTCATTCAAAATGAAATAAGTACTAAACAAATGAAATTGCGTCTGATTATATTCTTGCCTAAAAATGAACTGTTTATGCCGTTTTATTACGCAACAAAAATTAACAATATTTTTGTTGCTAAAATCACTATTATTTTGTACAGATATGTTTAAAATATATTTAGTAAACTTAAAAATAAAATAAAAAAACTAAAAATTAGTATGTGTTAAAAATTAAAAACCTATTAATCTTACTAAAAAAGGCTTTATTACTTTAACTCAATAAAATTTTTTACGAATATTTGGATATTATCTATTGACTATTTGTTATAAAAAAAATATAATTGGAGTATGTACTTTTTTTAACAATCTTTTTAAAAAGTAAAACCTATCTAACCTATATAATTTAGGCGTAATAATTATTTATCAAATGTGCATATAAATAAATATATTTCACATTTATTAAGGAACGTCTTTTAGTAATAGGTTGTGCGCATGATAGGTTAATATTAAAAAATTTATGTCGTCGTACAGCGACAGAAACGGAGCTTTGACAATATGAGTAGAGTTTATAATTTTAGTGCAGGCCCATCAGTATTACCAGAAACAGTACTTAAAATTGCGGCAGCTGAAATGCTAGATTACAATGGTAGCGGACAATCCGTTATGGAAATGTCGCATCGTTCAAAGGTTTATGAGGAAATAATAAATCAATGTGAGGCATCACTAAGAGAAGTTATGAGTATTCCTGATAACTATAAGGTGCTATTTTTACAAGGTGGCGCTTCCTCACAATTTGCAATGATTCCGTTAAATCTTATGAACAAGAGTGGAAAAGCTGATTTTGTTATAACTGGACAATGGGCAAAAAAAGCTTATTCAGAAGCCAAGAAATATGGTAAAGTAAATGAAATAGCAAGCTCAGCTGATAAAACTTTTTCTTACATACCAAAACTTGATGAAAGTAAATTTGATAAAGAAGCTGATTATTTTCATATTTGCTTAAATAACACAATATATGGAACAAAATTTAATACTCTTCCAAAC
>DAMDCT010000005.1:35919-41858 GCA_032091455.1 Oscillospiraceae bacterium
AATTGGAAATGCACAAGCAGTAACTCCAACAATGTTTGACTATAAAACTCATTCCGAAAATGATTCAATGTTTAATACACCACCAACATATGCAATATATATTTGCAAATTAGTTTTGGACTGGATTAAAAATGATATTGGCGGCTTAGAGAAGATGAAAGAGCTTAATGAGAAAAAAGCTAATCTTTTATATGATTTTCTTGATAATTCAAAAATGTTTAGAGGTACTGTTGTAAAAGAGGATCGTTCTCTTATGAATATTCCATTTATAACTGGTAATGAAGAACTTGATAAAAAATTCGTAAAAGAAGTAACTGCTAAAGGTTTTGTAAATCTAAAAGGACACAGAAGTGTTGGCGGTATGCGCGCTTCAATTTACAATGCAATGCCAATTGAAGGCGTTCAAGCTTTAGTTGATTTCATGAAAGAATTTGAAGCAAATAACTAATTTAAGAAAGGCGTGAATTTTATGTTTAACATTAATACATTAAATAAAATATCACCTGCAGGATTAGATAATTTTGACCGTGCAAAATATTCATGGGGCGAAGAAGTAACAAATGCTGATGCAATTATGGTGCGCTCTGCGTCTATGCATGAGATGGAATTTGAGAAAAGTGTAAAAGCAATAGCAAGAGCTGGTGCTGGTGTAAATAATATTCCTGTTGAAAAATGTTCTGAAGAAGGAATAGTTGTATTTAATACTCCAGGCGCAAATGCTAATGCTGTAAAAGAATTAGTGCTTTTATCTTTGTTTATGTCTGCAAGAAAAGTTTCCGCTTCAATGGAGTGGATAAAAACCCTTAAAGGACAAGGCGATGATGTTTCAAAGCTTGTTGAAAAAGGAAAAGGACAATTTGTAGGTCCTGAAATTATGGGCAAAAAATTAGGCGTAATTGGTCTTGGTGCAATAGGTATTCTTGTTGCAAATGCGGCAGAACAACTTGGCATGACTGTATACGGCTATGATCCATACATTAGTGTTGATGGTGCTTGGGGATTATCTCAATCTATTATTCACGCAAACTCTTTAAAAGAAATTTATGAAAACTGTGATTTTATCACTGTTCATGTTCCTTGTAATAAAGAGACAAAAGGGTTTATCAATGCTTCTTCAATTGCAATGATGAAATCAGGTGTTAGGATTTTAAACTTCTCTCGTGGTGAACTTGTAGATGAAGCTGATATGTTAAATGCACTTGATGAAAGACAAGTGAAAGTATACTTAACAGATTTCCCTACTGACTCAATGCTCGATCATCCTGGTGTAGTTGCATTCCCTCACCTTGGAGCATCAACTCCAGAGTCAGAAGATAACTGTGCTAGAATGGCTGCTTTAGAGTTAATTGATTATCTAGAAAACGGTAATATTAAACATTCTGTTAATATGCCAGAAGCAATTATGTCAAAGAGTTCATCTCCTAGAATTTGCATTATTCATAAAAATATTAAAACGATAATTTCTCAAATTTCTGCTAATCTTAGCGAATTAAACATTGAGAATATGTTAAACAAATCAAGAGGCGATTATGCATATACCATGCTTGATGTTGATGGAAAAGTTGACGATAGTGTTGTAGAAAAGCTAAATGCGATTGATGGCGTAATCAAAATTAGAGTTATATAAGTTTTAATTTGCGATTTTAATAAAAATAATAACCTCCAAATGTAGAAAAGTGAATTCTACATTTGGAGGTTTGATTTTTATTAAATTTATATTCGTTTTGTAATTAAAAATAAGTTTAGTGCTATAGTAAAAAACGATATAATTTTAAAAATTATATCCTTCTCAAATTAAACAATTACTAATATTTCATGAACCGATAAACGCTACTTTTCATAAGATGTAATGTTAATATGATTATATGCTATGAAAAAAGGAGTAGTTTCTATGCTTCAAAATAAAACAATCTTAGTCGCAGGGGGAGATTTGCGCCAAGTTACAATTGCACAGATGTTAGGAAAGAATAATAAAGTATTTTGTGTTGGGTTAGATCAAAGTAGCGGAATAAGTGAAATGAAAACATCCATTGACGACTTAGTAATATTAGGTATCAAAATAGATTACATAATATTTCCTATGCCTGCAAGTATTGATAATAATACAGTAAACACACCATTTAGTAATAAGGCAATTTTATTAGATGATGTATTGTCACTTGCACATCCACATACATTTGTATATGGAGGAAAATTATCACCCGTTTTAAAGCAACGATTAGTAGATAAAAAGCTATGGTTTATAGATTATCTTGACCGCGAAGAACTTGCAGTTTTAAATGCAGTTCCAACAGCTGAGGGTGCAATTCAAATTGCAATGGAAGAATTGGCAACTACTATATATGGAACTAACTGCTTAATTGTTGGTTATGGAAGAATATCTAAGGTGTTATTAAGTAGACTTATTGCATTTGGAGCAAATGTAACGGTAAGTGCAAGGAATTATAAGGATTTAGCGTGGATACAAATAAATGGTGGAAATGCTGTGCATACTCGCGATTTAAAAACTGCAATTGTAAAAAAACAAATAGTTTTCAACACGGTTCCTGCTACAGTGTTGAATGAAGATACTTTAGCTGCCGCAGATGATAACTGTCTTATTATTGATCTTGCGTCAAAACCAGGTGGAATAGATTTTGCAACAGCAAAAAAACTTGGATTAAAGACAATATGGGCATTATCGTTACCAGGAAAGGTTGCACCAATAACAGCTGGAGAAATCATATTTAATACAATACAGAATATTGAAAGCGAGAGGAGAAGCAGCCATGAAACTGATTAAGCTTGGTTTTTGTATGTGCGGGTCATTTTGCACTTTTGATCAAAACATAATGTTAATGGGTGAACTTGTTGAACAAGGCTATGACATTATTCCAATCATGTCATTTAACGCAAGCTCAATTGATACACGATTTGGGAAGGCAAGTGACTATATTGCGGCAGTAGAAGCAATATGCCAAAAGCCTGTAATAAAGAGTATCGAAGGCTCAGAACCAATAGGTCCGACACATATGACTGATATAATGCTGGTATCACCTTGCACAGGAAATACTCTGGCAAAACTAGCAGGTTCAATAACCGATACACCAGTAACGATGGCTGTTAAATCACATTTAAGAAATAACTTACCTGTTGTAATAGGGGTATCTACAAATGATGCACTTAGTGGCAGTGCAAAAAATATAGGGACTCTTCAAAATATGCGTAACTATTATTTTGTTCCAATGGGGCAAGATGACCATAAAAAAAAGCCAACCTCGCTTGTAGCAAAATTTAATTTAACTGCAGATACATTAAAAGAAGCATTACAAGGTAGGCAGATACAGCCTATGATATATTAATATAAAACAATCTATCTTCTATATAGGCGAAAAAGAAGATAGATTGTTTTATTAAATTTAAATTTTTAATTGACAAAGCCAAAACACAATTATAGAATAGGAATATAAAATTATTACAAAAAAGGGGGGCGTTTATAATGAATACTGTTATCATGAACTCAAAACAAATTCCAGTGAAATATGAATATGATGTAGTTGTATTAGGTGGTGGAACAGCTGGAGCTATTGCAGGAATTGCGGCGGCTAACGAAGGTGCAAAAACGCTAATTGTTGAGAAATATGGATGCTTGGGTGGAAGTCAAACAATGGCATTAGTAACTCCAATTATGCCTGAGGGAATGAAGGAAGGTAATGCCGAAAGCTATATTAGCAAAGAAATTCGAACAGCATTAGAAGCAAAAGGATATGCTCATAAGTATACGGGCAATAATAGTAGCTGGTTTGATACAGAAATGTTAAAATATGAGTTAGAGCAAGTTGCAGTTAAAGCGGGATGCGACTTATTATATGATACATCCTTTGTAGATTCCATAGTTGAAAATAATAAAATCATGTCAATAATCGTGGTTAATAAAGCAGGATTAGAGGCTATTTCAGCAAAACAGTTTATTGATTGCTCAGGTGATGGTGATTTAGCAGTTAGTGCAGGCGCAGAGTTTGAAAAAGGAAATAAAGAGGGCAAAAACCAATCCGTTTCTTTGAGATATGAAATTGTAAATGTTGATATGGACAAGTTCGGCGAATTTTTAGAGCAAGGGGGTCAAAACGATGGATATACTCGTGCGCCATTATTATCTACATATAGAGGGAACCTTTGTAAAGCTTTTGATAAGCTTTTAGAGGAAAAATGTGGTGAAGGATATGTAACAGAGCAGGACATTCATTATGTACAATTATTTTCTATGCCTGGTAATAAAACGGCATTGAATTTCAATTGCCCTGAATTAGGCGACAGCTATAACGCAATTGACCCTGTTTATATAAGCAAAAAATTGATTGAAGGTAAGGAAGCAATTTATCGTTTAGCTCAATGTTTTAAAAAATTTGTACCCGGTTTTGAAAGCAGTTCAATTGGTAAATTTGCGCCTATGCTTGGAATAAGAGAAAGCAGACGTATTATTACTGATTATTATATGTGTATTGATGATGTATTAAATTATACTAAATTTGAAGATGCTATTGCTATGAGTGATTATGAGATTGATGTCCATGGTGCACCAGATGATACACTCAAAAACAAAAAATATAACAAGGCACTACCAAAGGAACTGCAATATTTCACTATTCCATACAGAAGCCTTGTTGTTAAAGGGCTTGATAACTTATCAATTGCAGGACGCTGTGCTGGATTTGATTTTTATGTGCAGTCAACAGTTCGTGTTCAACATACGTGTCGCTACATGGGAGAAGCGGCGGGTATTGGCTCTGCAATTGCTGCAAAACAAGGTATAAGGGCATCAGAAGTTGATGGTAAGATCGTTAGGAAAACAATGATTGATAAAGGTGCAGATTTAAGATAATAAATAGCTTATAACAAAAAACAAGGTGTAACGAATCCATTCGTTACACCTTGTTTTTACTTAATATTATTATACATGTTTTGAGTAGATCCTTGTTTTCTTAAATCATTTACCTTATCTCTAAGATTAACATAACGATCATTTAGGATACTTGTTGCAATGTTATCAATAGATAAAGCATGTTGAGCTAGTTCTTTATAACGTATGCTATGTTCTTTAAGAAACTGTAGCTGTGGATAAAGTTCAAAATCAACATGTAAATTTGATAAAAAATCTTTTATTACTTTTTTATCAATCTCATTTTCTAGTGCGTCGGTGTATGAATTAATTGCTTGATTGCATTTGTCAATTCGGTTCATACATTCTTGTCGCTCAACTAATAAATTTTCAAAATCAACTTCATCTTGCTTTGATTTGACTTCAAGTTGTTTAGTGATGTTAATTATTTTAGTCATGAACAGATTTTTTTGTTCGAAACAAATAGCTATATTTTCTATACTCATTTATCTACCTTCTTATCAAAAGCATTGTTTATGGATTTATATTATTTTTTGATATGAATTAGTTTTTGTGCCTCTGACCATGTATTTTTCAAGTCATTAATTAGTGGAAGGATTTCTTCAATTGGTTTTGCATCTTGTCTTACTTCCGCAACAATAATTTGTTGATTAAAGAAATTATAAAGTTGATATAAATTTTGAGATATATCATAATTAAAATCAAGTACGGTTATAAGATGGGTAAAAATATTTTTTGCTTTTTCTGTGCATATTTTTGCAGGATCATAGTTTTTGTCTATATATAATTTGCATGCAAGATTGAGGTTTTTTGATGCCTCTTCAAATAAGGTTACAACTAGTTCCCCACTGGACATAGTGTTTATTGATTGTTGTTTATACTGCATAAAAGGATTTGACATTATGTATTCGCCCTTCCATTACTAATTTAATAGAAATTATTGTTTTATTATGATTGTTGATTTAGCCATGAACTTTGACTATTCATCTTACTCAAATATTGTTCCATTTTTGCAAACTGGCGATAATATTTATCCTCTTCTTTAGCCATTCTATCTTTT
>DAMDCT010000005.1:41868-46355 GCA_032091455.1 Oscillospiraceae bacterium
TTAACTTGCATAGAAATTTTATCTTGACCAATGGAGGAATCTCCTGTTTTTCCAGCTTCTTTTATTAGTATTCCGTCTCCACCAAATGTACCAGCTGTATAGTTTAATAAATCATTCAATCGTGTTGCAAGACCAGATTTGCTAATAGCATCTCTTTGTGCAATTGCTATTTCTTCCTTAGTAGCTCCGTCTTTAATAACAGGATTAGTTACAGATGTAAAAAGCTTAGTAATTGATTCTGGGTCATTTGCTAGTGCTGTTCTTAGCTTTTTTTCATCAACATGTAATTGCCCATTTTCTTCCCACTTCATAACTGCTGAAGAAATACCTATTTTTGCAAGTGCTGTATTTGTTCCTTCTACTGGACCAGTCATAACTTGACGCATGCTGATAAGTAGTTTGTTTAAATGAGGATCAAGTGCAAGCAAACCTTCTTTGGATTTCTTCTCCCAGTTCTTAACTTCGTCATCAGACAATTCTTTTTTTTGCTCATCGGTTAATGGCTTATAGTTTTTATCATGCTTTTCAGTAATTTTATCATTTGAAAGTTTTACAATTTCGTTATAATCATTAAAGAAATTTTGTAGTTTTTTTACAAGCTCATCTGTGTTGTTTTGAACAGTAAAAGAGATGTTTTCTGGAACTCCATCATTTGCAGACTTTCCTAAAAGTTCAATGTTTACTCCATCAATAGAAAAGTTATTGGTTGAACGTGTTATAGTTGTAGGCGTACCACCATTAAATTTTACCTTAATTTCAGCATCAGCACCAGTGACTATTTGTGTTGGTGTTCCAAATAGTGCTTCACCAAGGTTGCTTCCGTTTGAAGTTTGATTTACAATTACTTTTCCTTGTGCACCACTGTCTTTAGCAGTTATGCTGAATTTGTCTGTTGTTGTTGAATAGGTAACACGAACACCAGCACTTGAATTATTTATTTTTGAAACCATGTCACTAAGAGTTTCAGTTTCGTCAAATGCAACTGTAACGCCATTAATCGATATCTCATACTTGCCAATGTTATCTCCAGCTGTACTTTTTAAAAGTCCGGTTGCCATTTGACTTGCCATATCCTTAATACTTGTGTTCCATGATGCACGAGTGGAAAGTCCACTTGGCATATGAAGAGCCCCATTAGTTCCTAAAACTCCACTTTTGTCACAACTTTTTATTGAGAAAATATTAGTGTTATCAGCGGTCTTAAATGAAAGCTTTCCGTCAGTTGCACCTATGGTAATAGGATCGAAACCAACAGTAACTTTATCTGCACCATATGCCTTGTTAATTTCTTTTTGTAAATAATCTTGAATTGTGGTAGCGTTTATATATGGGTCCGTAGGGTCGGTACCCTCTGTATTAAAGGTAATTTTTTTCTCAATACCATTTAAGCTAACGGTTAGAGAAGAACCGGCAAGTGATTCCTTTAGTGTTTTTGTAGAGTAAAGCTTTGCAACATCTGTTGCTTCACCTGTTATTGTGCTACCTGCAGGAAGAGCTGTTTTAAGACCTAATCCAGCCATAAGTTCAGTCTCTCCACCCATAAGTTCAAGATTTGTGCCATCACTAGATGTATTAGATATTTTTATTACCCCTGCATCGTTAGTAATGGATATTTTCCCACTTATATCAGTATTAGCAGTAATGCTTTTATTAAGTTCAGCTACAATAGCATCAAGCTTTTGGGGATCCGTAGCACTTGTTGCAAATTTAAAGTCATTTCCTATTCCAATATTGTATGTTCTATCTCCATACTTAACCATGATAGTAGATCCATTTACAAGACTCTCATCCCATGTTGATGTAATTTCACCAGATGTAATTTGCTGGCTAGAAAAAGTCTTTGAAGAAGTAGCACTTGCAGTTTGGGCAAGTGAAATGATGTCATCAATAACAATATTTTTTGCAGCAGTTGTGTCTCCACTTACTTTTACATAAGGTGATGTATTTGTTATTGAAGATGATTCGAAAAACTTTGGGCTTAATATATTGTTATCACCAGCGCTATATGATAAATATTTGTCCTTAAAGCTAGAAATTTTACTACTTACTTCTCTATATGCTTCTTGTTTCCACAAAGCTATTTGCTTATTTTGAAGTTTAGATGTAATTTTGCTCCTAGTACCTGCGGTTAAGTTTTTAACTAACTCGTCAGTATCCATTCCAGAAACCAAGCCACCAATACCTTTTCTTGTTGAAGCACTTGAATATGAGTTTACACTATAAAACAATTTAAAAGCCTCCTTTAGTTGTGACAGATATATTTAATGTTTATATAAGTTAAGTTTATTTATAATCTACATAATATATATCGACTGATAGTCGTAAAAACTTTGGCTTTTTTTGTGAATAAAAATATTAAAAGAGCAGTTGCTAGTCAAATTATATTAATATACAAGATAAAGATAGAGCTTAATTGATAGCACAAAAATATCGTATACCCACAAAATGAGTACGCGAATTGTTTGCAGGTTCAACCTACTGGCGGAGAAGGAGGGATTCCGCTCCACGACCCCTCGCTAAAAACGTGTCGCTGGCACGTTTTTGAAATCCTTGCTTCGCCTTAGCTTGCAACGATTTGACGCTCAATCGAATCCCTCCTATTTTATTATTATTCTGCACAAAACAAAAAGCCAATCCTTTCAGACTGGCTTTTCTTTTGGCGGAGAAGGAGGGATTCGAACCCTCGAAACATTGCTGTTTACACGAGTTCCAGTCGTGCGCCATAAACCGGGCTAGGCGACTTCTCCATATAAATGCTGATTACCTTAAAGCAATCAGCATAGTGCTTTATTATTATACTCAATAATTATTAATCTGTCAACCTTACACACAATAGTAGTTAGTTTCCCATGAAGGAATGTATGGATGATGTCTTAAATATAATTTATAATCTTTATCTAATTCCTTAATCAGTAAAGGCAACGCAAATAAATCTTCGTTTTTATGATATGCTGATACCATTAGTTTAGGCTTATATTGCTCAATTGTTTTTTTACACCCAACTAATGCCCTATATTCAGCACCTTCAACGTCGAACTTAATTGTAGTTGCAATATTGCCATCTAATATATTATCAACCGAGTTTGCTTGTACTTCTACAGTGCCACTATTATCAAGTTTTGAGTTTCTCCCACCTTTTCCTGCAAAATGCAAGACAGTTTCAGTGTCCCATACACCAATATTATAGCATGAAATATTTTGTATATTTTCTTCTTCAACACGTGCATTAAGTCGTCTAAGATTTTTCTTATCAGGCTCAAATGCAATTATATTAAATATTCCACCATTAGTGTATCGTAAAAATTCTGAAATTGTATCCCCATTATATGCACCCAAATCGACATAACTTTCATAACTAGTTGGCTTGATTATATTTGTGTAAACTTCACTCATGTCGGATGTAATATCTTTTAAATAATCAATCTTGCCACTTACCTTAAAGTTAAGTGTTCCTATGAATACTTTTTTTGACCATTCATCTGCAAGCATATTGTAAACTTGTAAAAACTCGTCATTATGTTTTTTAATATATTCTATATCGAAAAGTTCATCATCAACTTTTACAACAGGTACATCCGGTGCATAAAATTCGCACTCATTTTGCAAATCATATAGCGTTTCAAGCATTGGCTCTCTAAACGTAGCAAATGCCAAAAGTGAGATAAAGTCTGGAGTTTGTTCTTTTACCTCTTCTAATTTCAAAACCCTGTGCCCATAAAAGCTATGTCCACGCACAAAGTCATTGCTTGCATAAATACCTGCAATCTTTATATTAAGGCTTTCTAATACATCAATTATCTTAATTGCACCGTCGCCCATTCCATATATGTAAATTGGCTTTGTAGTTTCTTTTAAGTGCTCCCACAGGCTTTTTTGTTCTGTTAAATATTTAAGCATATTATTTCTCCTGTTTTATATTCCAATTTATTTTGTATATGCCTTAATTAGTTCAAGTGTATTTTTAACTCCATCAATATGTGAACGTTCATATCCATGTGAGGCATAAACACCTGAGCCAATTAAGCTATGTTTAATATCATAGCCAGCAATTAATGCAACATCTGCATCTGACCCATAGTAAGGGTAAACATCCACTGCATAATCAATATTATTTTCTTTTGCCTTAGCAATTAAATCAGTCACAACACCATATGTTGATGGACTTCTGCTATCCTTTGCACAAATTGAAACCTTAAATTCATCACATTGCAAGTGCTCACCAACACATCCCATATCAACGCCCAATATCTCAGTTATACCCTCTGGCATAGATGCGGCGCCACCATGTCCAACTTCTTCATAAACAGTAATATGCACATATATACGTCGTGATGGAGTTATACTCTCGTCTTTTAGATACTTTGCATATCCCAATAAAATCGCTACACTTAGCTTATCATCAAGAAATCTGCTTTTGATAAAACCATTTTCAGTAATAACAGTTCGAGGATCAAAACAAACATAGTCACCAACTTCAATACCTAATG
>DAMDCT010000005.1:46365-56598 GCA_032091455.1 Oscillospiraceae bacterium
TTGAAAATACTTTTTCGTCAATTACTACTTCCATTCCACTAAATTCACGTTTCTCGGTTGCATATTCTTTATTAACATGAACAGATGGGCTGTCCATTTGAAAAGTGCCATTATATTTCCCATTAAAACGAGTTACAATAGTACAGTTTTCAGTTTCAACATTATTAGGTTGTAGACCCCCTATTGGTGATAAACGCAATCTTCCGTTATCTTTTATGGCACAAACCATTGCACCTAGTGTATCCACGTGTGCCGTTAACATCAATCCGTTGTCTTTATCATTTCCGCCTAAATCACAAATAACTCCGCCCTTATTTGTAAGAGTTGGTGTGTATCCTAAGTTAGTAAGTTCATTCATTACATATGCCGAAACTTCTTTAGTAAACCCTGATGGGCTATTAATAGCAGTTAGTTTTTTTAGTTCAGATAAAATATAGTTAATTTCTTTCATTTTTATGGACTTTCCTTTCGTATAGGGTGGGAGTTTTAAGTAGGTAGACGTCGTCAAATACTGGTAATACATTGCGCTGAAAAACTCAAAACCCAACCTCTTTATATTAGTTTTAATTGTATATATTTAATAATATCATTATATCAAAGTAATATAGTGTTAGCAAGACTATGATTAATATAAAATACATGAATTTACAATTATATTGAATATTTTACATGTAAACGATTGACAATATCGAGTATCGATGATATGCTAGATTTACATTATCGATACTCGATATTAAATTCATGTAAAGGGGGGCTACATTTGCCAAGAGAACAATTTCAAACTCTTTCTGAACCGATGTACTATATATTACTTTCTTTTACCAATGAATGTTGTGGCGTTGACATTATGAAGCGTGTTGATGAACTTTCCAACAATCGAGTTTCCGTTGGTCCTGGAACTCTTTATACTTTGCTTGCGAAGTTTGAAGAATCGGGTGTAATTAAGGAAACAAATTCACAAGGGCGAAAAAGAGCATACATCATTACAGATTACGGTAAAAACCTCTTAAAATCAGAGTATGAGCGCTTAATTATTATGTCGCGCGACGGCAAAGAAATAGTGGAGGGTTTGAAATGAAACAAAATAACACAATGAAAAATTTTTTTGCTTTTCAACTTAATGAATGTGATGCTGTTAAGGAATATCTCGAAGAAATGGCATTGAAGGGATGGATATTAAAAGATATAAAGACCTATTTTTTCTTTGAAAAAATAGAGCCACAGAAGCTAATTTATTCTGTTGAGGTATTTGATAAAGCCTCAATGTTTGACACAAGACCAGAAACTAAAGCAAAAGAATATATCGATTATTGTTCAGAAGCTGGTTGGGAATTTGTTTGTAATATGGGCAAACTAAATGTTTTTGTAACAACAGATGAAAACATTGTGCCAATAGAAACGGATGATGAACTAAAATTCAAGACAATAAAAAAAGGTATGATAAAACAAAATGCTATTCCGTGGTTTTTAATGCCATTTTTTATGCTATTCAACGGTTTAATGCTAGTATCTGATTTTCAAGGATTTATAACCTCTAATGTTGCAATATTCGGTGTATCTGCAATTATTCTTTATTTTATAATCATATCTACACAAATTATCAGTTATATTATTTGGTGTAAAAGAACTAGGAAAAGCTTATTAAATGGAGAATCTCTAAAGTTTTTAAACCAAGTTGATTTAAAAAAGCGAAGTAGGCACCGTTTAGCACCGTTGGTAATTATGTTAATGCTAATTTTGTGGATTTCTATTTCATCTTTTTTAAATGGAGATTATTTTTCAGCAATAGCACTGTTTCTCAACGTACCTTTATTAATATTAATATTTGGTATTTCAAGTTTTTTTACAAAAAAAGGGCTAAGCAGAACATCAAATATCGTTTTCCCTATTTTGTTGGGCGTTGGTGCAAGTACCTTATTAATCGCGGTTTCTTTTTTATTAGTATTTAATTTAAAACCTAACGAACGTAAAAACAACCCTCCTCTTAACTTTGCAGATTTCGGCATAAGAACGGAGCAACGAATTATATCCCATCAAAATTCTTCAAGTTCTGTTTTTGCAAAATATACAAAATATTATGATTCATTTGATTTAAGCTCTGAAAATGAAACGGCTTATATTTCATATGGTGTCTTTGAAAGCAATTATCCAATCATAGTAAAACAATGTGCAAAATCAAAAGCAAAAGGAAAGTATGGAAATCATTATAAGAAAGTTAATGTTCCTGCGTGGGGTGCAAAGAATATATACACTCCAACTGATGGTTATTCAGATATAATTGTTGTATTTGAAAATTATATCTTCCCTTATAAAGCAAAAGAGAATTTAACAGATGAATCTATTCATGCAATAGTGGAGAAATTGAAGTTGAAATAGTAAAATCCACAATTTTTAAAGCAAGTATGAACTTCTACTCACTTAAATATTCAATAAATACGGCACAATGAGGGAGAAGAGTATTCTCATCAACAGCTATTTGAAAATGTTTTTCGCCTTCTATTTTTGATGTGTTATATATATAGGCAGTGTGATTTACAATAACAATTCCATTATCAAAATATGCAAATTCAATATCTTTTTCACCTGTTATTATAGGTTGATTATGTTTTAATAACAATTCTTTAAATGGGTCATGATCGCAAACACACAAAGGATAATATTCATTATTTTTATATTGAGGTGGAACTGAAAAAGTTTCTTTTGACATATATTCATATCCATATTGAAATCCTATTGAGTATACTATGCCTTTACCAAATTGAGTAGAGATAATAGCATTCTTTTTACTGTCTTGATATTTTGCTATTGCATTCCCGCTTTCATAGTACTCGAAGTCATTTCCGCTTAAAATAATTCCTTCCTCATATCTAACGCATTCATTTTCACATGGCTTAGATTGAATATTAAAAGTGCGAGTTGCAATTTGATTTTTAACATCATGAAATAGAATACCGCCATCTAAAACAAACTCTTTAATCTTTACCTCTGCTTGTTTATTTATCTCAATATCATAACATGTATTTGTTGGAATTATGAGTGTACTGTATTTACTTAGTTCTCCCTCAGCTATTTGATTAATGTGTATTATGTCTGCCATAAATCCGGAGTCACAAACTGATTTATAAAATCCCAAGCTATCTAATCGATGTCTTTCAGCATTTTTAATTCCATATGGCTCAACTAGTGCCATTCCTGAAGGATATAGTATAGCAATTTGCTTTTTCTTTTGGCTTTTTATTTTAGGGATAACAGTGTTCGCCCAGTTATTTGCAGTGCCTATTGACTCTTTAAAAGGACCTTTTATCTTATGCATAACTCCGCCATCATCAAGTCCACAATATCCATATGAATAATATCCACTTGCACCTGAAGCTACTGCTGTACCTATAATTTCAGCTGGGGTAATAATACTATAAATATCATTAAACAAATATCTACCAAGATAAAAGCCTACATAAAATTCTCTGTTCCTATTCATATTTCTAATCATGCTGTTTTGAAAAGATGATGAGTAAGCATTTGCATCACCATTATCTAATATTGGAACACTTGTGAATGTACAATTATCCACATATTCTTCAAGTTCATAAGGATCAATGCCTCTTCTTGCAGTATCCCATAAATCACTAGGAGATCTTTCAAAATCATGAGAAGAAGAAATATTTAAGAATACACCCCATTGTGATAATATAGGCATTTTAAATATCTTATGCTCAGTATTTTCTATCCTATTTTTCATGGATTTAAAGTACTCTTTAAGTTCATAGCTTTTATATAACATATTATCAGTGTATTTATAAAAATCAGCTGTTCTATTTACAAAATCATTGTCGGTTATCTCTTCATCAAACCAGTATTGTTCAGGTAAAATTTCACTAAAATCTTTAACGTTGATTTTATATTTTTCATTAAGAATATCTATGTCTCGGTATTTATTTTCAAGCCACGTCAAATATCTTTTCTTTCCGTTTTCATCAAAACTTGGCATTGCTATAGGATCCCACATAGTACAGACAGGAAACATTTTCTCGTCATTATCATTTATTGTAGTATGGTTGTCCTTATACAATTTGAAAAGCCCGTTTAAATGCTCTATCATTGAGTTTTGTGCTTTATCAGACCAGTACTTATAATAATTGCAATTTTCCCCATTGATATTGATTATTCCTTCACCTATAACAGCAGGACTATATCTTATAGATGGATATAAATTATCTCCATTAAGGTAAATTGCAAGAAAATTATGTGTTAAGTCATTTTCCTTAATACATTCCATCATATACTCTTGCATTTCAATATATTGACTAGCTTCTTTCCCCTCATATCTATCAAAAAAGTCTTGCCATGATTTTGAATCTAATTGTATACTATTAAATCCTAAACCCTTAATTTCCTCTATAGATTTTTTTAGAAATTTTTTATCACTAAATGCTGGCTCGAAAAAGTTTCCAAACCATAAGTTGATATAAGGCTTTTTATTTTCGCACATAATTTTATTCTCCTAAAAATAATAAATTGATTTTTGTTATTATCATTAACCCACATATCTATAAACTTTTTAAATCATAACATTTTATTTAATAAATATCAATGTGTGTTTTCAGAATTATTGCAAAAATGCTCCTTATTAATCAGTAATTAATAAGGAGCATTTTATTTTAGTTTATATTTACTTTTTCTTCTTAAATACAAATAGCTTGCTCAAAATATAGTTTAAAACTATAACTATAACTGTTGCAACAATTTTTACTGCAATATCATAATACCCTATCATGTCAACAAAGATATACATTATTAAGGTTTCAATAATTCCTGAAAAAAGTCTGCTCGCAAAAAACGAACACATTTCACCTATTATTGCTGTAAATCCATTTTTATTACTTCTAAACACAAATGCACGATTTGTTATATATGCAAACAAAACAGATATGACCCATGATATAACATTGGAAGTTACAACATCAAATGAAAACAGTCTTGCAAAAACTACATACGTAACAAAACTCACAAGTGTTGTTAGTCCACCAAAAATTAAATAAGATATCAATTCCCTGTATTTTTTATATAAATCTAAAATTTTGTCTTTAGTCTTCATTTGATGTCTCCTAAAGTTTATATACTTATAATACTAATTTATCTTTAGATTTTTTTCTTTTAATCGTTTCTCCGTAGACTCACTAATCAACGCATAAATAACCGCAAATGTAGGAACGCCAAGTAATACCCCAGGCAATCCAAACAATGAACCGCCAACCACAATTGCGAATAAAACCCATATACCAGGAAGCCCAATAGAATCTCCAACTACTTTTGGATAAATCAAATTGCTTTCTAACTGTTGAAGAACAATAATAAATATGACAAACCAAAGTGCTTTCATAGGATTAATCATTAGCATTAATAATGCACCTGGAACAGCACCGATAATAGGTCCAATTATTGGTATCATGTTTGTAACTCCAATTATTACACTGATAAGCAATGCATATTCCATATTGAAAATTCTCATGCCTATAAAGCAAAGAATGCTTATAATAAGTGCTTCTGTTAGCTGTCCTGTTACAAAACCATTAAAACGAACTTTAACCACACGATATACGTGATTTGTGTATTCTGCGCCTTTTTTAGGCATGAACGCATACAAAGCCCTTTTAGCATTTTTCAATAGAGTTTCTTTACCAACAAGCATATATAGTCCAATAATAAAGCCTAAAAAAGTATTAACTATTCCTGAGGTTATATTTTTAGTTACTTCGTATATTTTAGGAACGGCATTAGTAATATAAGTCATCATAGAGTCTGATATATCATTGAAGTAGCTTGTAATAGTTTCATTTATATTTGCAGAAATACCGAATTTATTTAAAGTACTATTAATAAATAATTCAAGTGATTCTAAATAAGAAGGAAAATTCGCAATAAGTGTTTTAATGCTTTTTGAAAGTTGGGGAATAATAAATGAAATCAACAATGATATTATTCCTAAAAAAACTATGATAGTCATCACAACTGAAATAGGGCGCTTCATTTTTATGAATTTAGGATATTTTTTAGTATTGACATGAACTAATAGCTTTTCTTCAAAACATGTCATAAGTATATTTAACACAAAAGCAAAACACAGCCCAATTATAAATGCACTAAATAAACTGGTAATATAACTTAATATATCATTGAGCTTACTTAAATTTTGAAGTCCAAGATACAGTATAATTGCAAAGGCTGATATTACAATACCAATCTTGACTGTTCGTTTATCTTGACTACTCATTTCCAGCCTCCTTTTAATATAAGGGCACGAAAATCGTGCCCTTATATTTACCTATACTATTATTATACCTTAAACATATATATTATTCAAGTATTCTCTATTTTGAAACTGGGCATCTTGCAGAATTACAAACAATACCTCTTTTGGAGTCTAGTTGAACTGTTGTCCCACTTCTTAATATTTGTGTAGCATTTTCAGCGCCAACCAATACAGGCTTATTTAAAGCAAGTCCTGCAATTGCAGCATGAGAATCTAGTCCATCTTGCTCAGTGATTAAACCAGCACAGTTCTTTACAAGGCAAAGTATGCTATTTGATGTTTTTGGAATAACAAGAATATCTCCATCTTTAAATGTCTTTAATGCTTGTTCTTCATTTTGACATACACACAAATTTGCACAAATGCAGTGCTCATTTATACCAGTACCTGAAAGCAGAATGTCTCCTACAATATGCACTTTCATAAGATTAGTTGTTCCAGAAATTCCAAGAGGAATGCCAGCAGTTATAACTACTAGCTCTCCACTTTGCACAAGACCTTTGTCAGCAGCATTTTGAATAGCATGCTCAAATAGCTCGTCTGTTGTATGTTTTTCTTGGACTAATAAAGGTATAACACCCCATGATAAATTTAGTTGTCTTACTACCATTGGGTTAGGTGAACATCCTATAATTGGGCTCATTGGTCTATATTTTGATACCATTCTTGCTGTTTGTCCGGTTTTGGTTACAGTAAGAATTGCCGCAGCATTAAGGTCCATTGCAGTTGAAACTGTTGCATGTGAAATTGCATTAGTTACGTTTGGCATATCCTTTACATCACGTAATCTAAAACGTTTTTCATAATCAATGTCTTGTTCTGCTCGTTCAGCGATTAATGCCATAGTTTTAACTGACTCTACAGGATAAAGACCTGCAGCAGTTTCGCCGGAAAGCATTATTGCGCTTGTACCATCATAAATTGCATTTGCAACATCAGTTGTTTCAGCTCTAGTTGGACGAGGGTTTTTCATCATAGAGTCAAGCATTTGTGTTGCTGTTATAACTTGCTTACCAGCATTATATGCTTTTTTTATAAGCATTTTTTGCAATACAGGTATTTGTTCAAACGGAATTTCTACACCCATATCACCTCTAGCAACCATTACACCATCGGTAACTCTAAGAATATCATCAATATTCTTAACACCTTCAGCGTTTTCTATTTTAGCTACAATTTTAATTGTATTATTATTGCAACGGCTTAAAACGGCTCTAACATCTTCAATATCTTTAGCCGTACTTACAAATGACGCAGCTATAAAGTCAAATCCTGTTTCAACTCCAAACTCAATATCTTTTATATCCTGCTCACTTAGATATGGCATAGATAATTTAACTCCAGGGACATTAATTCCCTTGCGATTTGAAATCATTCCACCGTTTTGGACTTCACATATAATATCTGTTTTATCATGAGATAATACGTGTAATTCAATCAATCCATCATCAATTAGAATTTTATCACCATCTGTAATATCTGAAGGAAGTTTTTTATGAGTAATTGAAACTATATCCTTTGTTCCAAGAATTTCATTTGTTGTAAGCGTAAATTTTTGACCTTTAACAAGTTCAACTCTATCGTTTTCTATTAGTCCAATTCTTATTTCTGGTCCCTTTGTATCAAGTAAAGTTGCTATAGGAAGGTTTAACTCTTTTCGAAGTTTATCCACCTGATCATATCTTGACTTATGTTCCTTATGTGTTTGATGCGAAAAATTAAAACGTGCAACATTCATACCAGATAACATAAGCTCTTTCACAATATTTTCATCTGATGTTGACGGACCAAGTGTACAAATAATTTTAGTTTTTCTCAAAGCAGTGATCCTCCTATCCGTTTATAAACGGCATATATTATTAAATATAATTTAATATAAACCATATGTCTTTTATTGGCTTTACAAATTAAATCTATACACTTAATATTACACTATTTTTAGTATAAAAGCCACCTATTTTTTAACCGATAAACTTTGTACAAACACGCATTTCTTTATTAAGTTTGTCGGTTTATTACATGGTTTTGCGAATTAACAATATTAAGTTCGACAAATTTTGACATATATGAAATACTGTGATATTATAAATATATTGTAAATTTTTATAAAGAGGTGTATAACTTTGATAAAAAAGTCTTTAATTAGAATTACTTGCATTATATTTTCACTTATTGTTGCTACCTCGGGCGCACTATATCTATCTACTAACACTGCCGTTTCTGAAAATAATAATGAATTTGAGGTAAACCAAGCATTAACTGAAGAAAATAATTTAGTAACATACGATAAAGATATTACTAGACAAAATCAAAAAACCTCATCTTATTATAAAAATTCGAATGGCACTTTATATAATAAAAACAACACTAAGACAAATAATTTTGATGATATCAATGAAGGAATAATTAATAAACATGATGCAGAAAGTAATTATGAATTAGTGACTTCATCTGCAAAGTCTGCCGACATCTCAACTTTAACCACTAGCATAAGTACGAATAGCAACAATACTCAAAGTCAAGCATCATCTTCTTGCACAACTTCAGATTACCTGCCTCCTAGTTCGCAAGAAGTATCGAGTAATCGAACAACTTCCGACATAGAAAGTAATCAAACAACTTCTGGTATTGAAAATAATAAAATAACTACTGAATTAGTAAATTCAATTGCACTTTCATTATCAAAAACATACAACATAAAAATTTTAATTGCACGCCAAACACAAGATTACAATGATTTACTAATAACAAATTACGCTAATAATAACGAGGCCATAAATAGTACTCTTTTATCCTTATCGCGTTTTTTATCAATATTACCAAAAGGATTTATTGAATACTTTAATATTAATCACTTTGTATTAGTTGGAGAACTTAAAGGAAATGCTTCAGTTTCCCTAACTACGAACAATAATAGCACTGACTTATTATTTGATTGTTCAAAAGTTATTCTTCCTAGTGACACCATAAAGTTAATTGCAAATATGATGGCTAAAATCGCAGAAAAAACATTTGATATAAATGAATTCAACCCTGATAATTTTATCTATGGCGTTACTAAGTCAGAGTATGTATATTCATCTAAGAACCAAATTGCGTGTTATTTCTTAAACAATACGTGCCAACAAAGTCAAACTCAAGACTTGTCCGAAACTATAACATTTATTATATTAAATCCTAATAAACTTATTGTTATACCTGAAACATCATCAATAATACCAAAGATCAAAGCATTATGTTTTGATTTAAAATCGAACTATCCACTTCTTGGTGATAATAGAGCTATCTCATTTTTCACTAACCAATGAACTTGAACAAAAGATATAATACAGAATATACTATTGGCTGATGTAATAAATAAATAATTAATGTATGTCTTCCTACAAATGCTAGGGGTTTAAAGTGAGATTTATATATAAACTTTGGCATTTTATTTTGCTTTACAAGCGTCCCAAATCCAGAACCTGCAATAAAGCAAAAAAGCCATGGGAAAAGAGCAAAATAATCCGCTGACATAAAATTAGGACTTACAAATCCAAACGGAAACAAAATTCCAATATCATAAATTGCGTGAGGTAATTGAATTTTTATTAACTGTCCAATTCCTATATGTCCATATTCAACATTGTAAGTTATGATAAATAGAATTGTGCAAACTATAATTATAGTTATAGGATTGAATTTTTTAAGTAAAGGTAAAATCAGTGCGTAAATCATCATGCTGACACCAAGCATATGAAGAATACCAAATACTATAAGCTGATCATTCATAAAAAAATATGTAAATAAAGTGAATACCAAACCAAGCCCTAAACATTTTGCACCTCTTTTTAAATTGTTTTTAGAAAACACACAAGAAGTTCCAGAAATAAAGACAAATATGCCGACAAACACTGTTACAAGGGCTTCAACAATAGGAGAAT
>DAMDCT010000006.1:0-215 GCA_032091455.1 Oscillospiraceae bacterium
AGATTAAGGATGCTGGTAAGAGTACAGTTATTATTGAGGGCGTTGATAAGTTAAATCCAACTGAATATACGGTTATGCCTGACAGAATTGTGGCAATATCCTATCTTTGTGGAGTAGCAATTACAGGTGGAGAAGCGTTAATTACTAATATAAACACACAAGATATTGAAAGCGTATTGCCTATATTAGAACAATCTGGAAGTAAGCTTGATGTA
>DAMDCT010000006.1:460-2360 GCA_032091455.1 Oscillospiraceae bacterium
GTGCAGCGCTCGTTATTGCAGCTTTGGGAGCCGAGGGAGTAAGCAAGATAAGCAATATAGGACATATTGATAGAGGATATGAATCAATCGAATTATATCTTAAAAAATTAGGAGCAAAAATAAAAAGAGAGAAGTTTGAAAAGTAAGTTTTTAAACAAGAGTTTTGTATTTTAATAGAAAGTACTGCTAAATTATACTAAACGCAACTACTCAAAACTCTCATCTTTACGAAAGGATGGTCGTAAGTATTAAGTACGATAAAAATGTGCAACGTGCTGTGTCTAACGATAGAGAACGTAGAAATATAAATAGACAGAGCAATGCAAAACGTCATAAGAAGCGTCACAAGAAAAACTATATACTTTATTACATTCTTTTATCATTTTTTTTGATAGTAGTTTCATTATCATTGTCCTTAACTGTTTTTTTTAATGTAACTGAAATAAGGGTAGTAAACAATGGTATGTTAGATAAGAACGAAATCATAAAATCATCTGAGGTGAAAATAGGTAACAACCTTTTCAGGCTGAATTCAAATGAAGTTGAACAAAAAATTTTAAAAAGCAATATAATTATTGATTCTGTTAAAATAAATAAAGTTCTACCGTCATTACTTGAAATCAAGCTTGAAATGTCAAAGACTATGCTTGCCGTTAAGTATGACGGTTACTATTATTGCTTTAGTTATGCTGGCAGATTAATAAATAAAACTGATAAAAAAGTTACCCCTGATATTATAGTGTTTAGCGGAGTTGATTTAGAAAAACTGAAACTTGGTGAATATATTGCACCTAATGACACAAATAACTATGAAACGAGTAAGGTTATTATGGATGCATTAAAAGTTAATAAAATCTCTAAAATAACTTACGTTGATATAAGAGATATATCAAATATAAAACTATATTATAATAATCAAATTGAAATAAAAATCGGAAACACAACAAATATTGAATATAAATTGAAGTTAGCCAAAGAGGTAATTGAAACAAAGATTACGGGCAATCAAAAAGGTATATTAGATGCGCAAATTAATGGTAAGGCATATTTTAGAATACTCCAAGAAATAACTTTTCCAGAATAATAACTTTTTAGTGCGAATTATTAAAATATTATAATAAAAATTGAAAGAAACATATTGACTTGAAGCAAATAACTGTATAAAATATATACTAAGGATAGTTATAGTATTCTTAAAAGACAAAAAGCATTGATAATTCAGTAAAACTATCATATATGCTATCATATAAGGTTTCAAAGTGGAGACCGGGATAATAAAAAACAGGAGGAAAAGATATGAATTTCACCCTTGATAACAATGAAGGCGATACTGTCGTAAATATAAAAGTTGTAGGTGTTGGTGGCGGTGGCGGAAACGCTGTGGATAGAATGATTTCTAGTGGAATGAAGAGCGTTGAATTTGTTTCGATTAATACAGACCAACAGGTACTTAAAAGCTCTAAAGCTACATACAAAATTCAAATAGGTAATAAGCTAACAAAGGGTAGAGGAGCTGGCGGTCAACCTGAACAAGGTGCAATGGCAGCAGAAGAGAGCCGCGATGAGATTGCTGCTCTTTTAAAAGGTTCCCAAATGATTTTTATAACAGCCGGTATGGGTGGCGGAACTGGAACAGGTGCTGCACCTATTGTTGCTGAGATTGCAAAAGAACTTGGTATTCTTACAATTGGTGTTGTAACAAAACCTTTCCTATTCGAAGGTAAAAGGCGTTGTGAAAATGCTGAAAAGGGCGTTGAAGAATTAAGTCATCATGTGGATTCATTAGTTGTAATTCCAAATGAGAGATTAAAACTTATGTCTGACCAAAAGCTAACTTTAATAAATGCATTTAAAGCGGCTGATGAAGTATTAAGACAGGGTGTTCAAAGTATTGCAGACC
>DAMDCT010000006.1:2370-3588 GCA_032091455.1 Oscillospiraceae bacterium
TTATAAATGTTGCAGGTATAGTTAACCTTGACTTTGCTGATGTAAGTTCAGTAATGCGTGATGCAGGCTTTGCTCATATGGGCGTAGGTAGAGCTGCTGGTAAGGATAAAGCTGAGCAAGCAGCTTTAATGGCAATATCAAGTCCACTGCTTGAAACTTCAATTGATGGTGCTCGTGGTATTATAATTAATATAACAGCTTCTCCAGATATTGACCTTGAAGATGCATCATTTGCGTCATCTATGATATCAGATGCGGCTCATCCCGAGGCAAATATTTTCTGGGGTGTTGCGCTTGATGAAAATTTCAATGATGAAATGCAAATTACTGTTATTGCAACAGGTTTTGATACAGAGAATAAAAATAGACCAATGTCTTCATTAGCTGAATCCCTTCTTGGCAACACAAACAGTTCTATTAACCCAGACCAAGATTACGGATTTGATGATATTATTGATTTATTTAAAAGTAAAAGATAAATATTGGGGTGGAGAAATCCACCTCTTTTTTGTGTTTTTAAAATTTAATCCAAATAGTATAATTACCCTTATTTTTTACGATATGAAAAATAAGGGTGTATTTATGCTAGAATATAAATTGTATAACTATATTTAAAAAATCGATAATAATACGAAGGCAATAAGTATAAAATTTGTCCGTCTCAAAAGTACAAATAATGATACTTTGCTTTTTGCTCGTTAAAAAGTTAACAAAAAATCGAAATAAGTTAAATTTTTTAACTAAATGCACTTGACTTGTTGACAAGGAATTAATATAATAGTATTTGAGGAAGATTGGTTTTCTCATAACATTTACTTATCAAACTTATAAAAGTCTTTTATGCTATTATTTGATTTATTATGGCATAAAATACATTTTGTATTTTGATAATTAGTAAAAATATATGTATGCTGAAAGGAGCAAAACACATGTTGACAAACAATAAAAATGTAATCAACTGGGTTGATGAAATGGTTGCACTTTGCAAGCCAGACAAAGTAGTTTGGATTGATGGCTCAGAGGAGCAACTAAAGGAAATTCACGCACAGAGCGTGGCAAAAGGCGAAATGCAATTATTAAATGAAGAGAAATTACCAGGCTGCTATATTCACCGTACAGCTGTTAATGACGTTGCTCGTGTTGAGCACCGCACATTCATTTGTTCTAAAAACGAATCAGATTGCGGACCTACAAATAACTGGTGGGATCCAAAAGAGG
>DAMDCT010000006.1:3598-4151 GCA_032091455.1 Oscillospiraceae bacterium
AAATTAACTGGAATGTATGATGGCGTTATGAAGGGCCGTACAATGTACGTTATTCCTTACCTAATGGGACCTGTTGGTTCTGAACTATCTAAAGCTGGTGTTGAGGTAACAGATTCAACTTATGTTGTTTTAAATATGGATATAATGACTAGAATGGGCAAATGTGCACTTGAGCACTTGGGCGAAACTTCTAACGACTTCGTTCGTGGTCTTCACTCAAAAGCTGACATAGATGAAGAAAAACGTTATATCTGTCACTTCCCAGAGGATAATGCAATTTGGTCTATAAACTCTGGTTACGGCGGTAACGTTCTTTTAGGCAAAAAATGTTTTGCACTTCGTATTGCTTCTTACCAAGGCAAAAATGAAGGTTGGATGGCTGAGCATATGCTTATCCTTGGTATTGAAAACCCTCAAGGCGAAGTTAAATACGTTTCTGCTGCATTCCCATCTGCTTGTGGTAAAACTAACCTTGCAATGCTTATCCCTCCTGCAGAGTACTTAGCAAAAGGCTACAAAGTATGGTGTGTTGGTGATGATATTGCTTGGCTAA
>DAMDCT010000006.1:4216-4762 GCA_032091455.1 Oscillospiraceae bacterium
GACCAGACGGACGTCTATGGGCAATTAACCCAGAGAACGGTTTCTTTGGTGTTGCTCCTGGTACTAATGTTAAATCTAACCCTAATGCATTAGCATCAACAATGTCTAATACAATTTTCACTAATGTTGTTCATAACTTAGATGACAATACAGTTTGGTGGGAAGGTCTAGATAAAAACCCTCCTAAAAATGCACTTAACTGGAAGGGCGAAAAATGGGATTGCGAATCTGGCGAAAAAGGTGCTCATCCAAATAGCCGCTTCACTTCTCCTGCTGTTAACTGCCCATGCGCAAGCAAAGAATTCAACAGCCCACAAGGCGTTCCAATCTCTGCAATCGTATTCGGCGGACGTCGTGCAAAAACTGCTCCTCTAGTATATCAATCATTTGACTGGGCACATGGCGTGTTCGTTGCTTCAATCATGGCTTCTGAAACAACTGCTGCTGCAACTGGTGCGGTTGGTGTTGTTCGTCGTGACCCAATGGCTATGCTTCCATTCTGTGGTTACCATATGGGCGATTACTTCGCACATTGGTTAGAGATGG
>DAMDCT010000006.1:4772-16219 GCA_032091455.1 Oscillospiraceae bacterium
CAAGGCTCCAAAAATCTTTAATGTTAACTGGTTCAGAACTGACGATGAAGGTCACTTCATCTGGCCTGGATTTGGTGATAACCTACGTATTCTTTCTTGGATTATCAAACGTTGTCAAGGAAACGTTGACGCTGTTGAAACTCCAATTGGTTACGAGCCAAAACCTGAGGACATCAATGTTGATGGTCTAGACATTACTACTGATGTAGTTAGAGATCTATTAAATGTTGACGTTAACCTTTGGAAAGAGGAAGCAAAAGGAATTCATGAATTCTACGCTAAATTTGGCGATAGACTTCCTGCAAAACTAGCACAAGAATTAGTTGATCTTGAAAAAAGACTTGGCTAATTTTTAATTACGAATCAAAACCCCGTTGACTTTTTTGTCAACGGGGTTTTTGTAGGTTATCTATCTCCACCAAAAGCATGTATCAGTTTCTTTATATATTTTCATTGAACATTTTTGCAGTACCCTTTGTGACGCAATATTATCCTTTTCAGTTTCAGCAATAAAACCCTTTACGATAGGTTGCTGAATTGCCCAATTACGTATAGCCTTCACTGCTTCAGTGATATAGTTATTGTTTTGGTATGGAGTATTTATACCATATCCTATCTCCACATCTGAATTTGCATCAGGTAGTCCTTTAAAACACATACTCCCAATAACTACATTACTTTTATTATGGAGTATCATCCAAAATGTATGCCATAGATAATTATCTATATCATCAACAATCACCTTATATTGTCCATCCATGATATTATAAATAAATCCGGTTAATGGCTCACCATCATATGTACATGCAAGTTCTTGTTCAAAAGCTTTAACATCATCAAGAAGAAGTCTTAGTTGTGGCGGTGTTAATGGGAAAACAGTTAATCTTTCAGTTCCAAGCTCGTATTTATTCATGTATTAAGTCCTTTCGAGTTAAATTAAGACTATTATAACATAAAATTAATCTGTTATGAATATTTTATATACCTATTGGTTTATATCTTTTAAATAAAATCCTGATTTTATTGCGCCATTTTTGCAAGCTTTTTTACACTCTCCACAGCGAATACATTCAAGTGAGTTGATGTTTTTTGTAATTTCAACGTTCATTTTACATTGCTTTTCACAGGTTTTACAGCCGTTACATTTAAGTTTATCGACACTCATTTTATAAAAGCTAAACTTATTGAATATAGAGTAAAAGGCGCCAAGTGGGCAGAGATATTTGCAAAAAGGTCTATATATAAATATTGATGCAGCAGAAATAAGTATCAATAAGCCCATCTTCCAGTTGAACAAAAAACCAATTGCTTCCCTTAGCGCTTTGTTTTTAATAAGAAGGGGAATACCTCCCCCTAGTGTTCCAGCAGGACAAATCCACTCACAGAAGAATGGCTGTGCCATGCCATATTGATTTATAAGAAATATCGGCAATATAATAACAGAGATTAAAAGAACAGCATATTTTAAATATCTTAATGGTTTATCAATTCTTTTTGGAACATTAATTTTAGGTGTTTTAATTTTATAGAGTAAGTCTTGAAAAAATCCAAATGGACAAAGAAATCCGCAAATAAATCTTCCTAAGAGCACACCAAACAGCATAATAAGGCCTAATATATAAAAGGAAAAGTTGTGCTTTCTACCGCCTAAAACAGCTTGCAAAGAACCAATAGGACAAGAACTGATAGCACCAGGACACGAATAGCAATTAAGTCCAGGTACACAAACAAGTTTTGAGTTACCTGTGAAAATTTTGCCCTTGAAAAAACCAGTTAAATACCCATTTGTAAATATGGTAGCGATAATCTGTATTATATGCCTTTTACTATCATTATGTTTTTTCATTAACCTATACCTATACATTCAAGACATATATTTATTGATTTTTTCAAAACAACAATATGCTCACCTCTTATAACACCAATACAAATAAATAGCATTGACAATATAAGAATAATATACTTAGTTTTTGTATAACGCTCAGCTTTCATAGTAGCTCACTCCCTTTGATTACTCTGCTTTTTCTAGCAATGCTAATCTATCAAGAATTGCTTGCTTATAATCGTCTTGTGTTCTACCACCAAAGTGTGGATTTCCTACTACTTTTCCATTTGAATCTACAAAGATAGTAGTTGGAAAAATATTTGTCTTATCAGTTAATGCTTTTTGCAGTACAGCATCTGGGATTAAGGTTAGGAACTTTGCACCTGCATTATTCATTATTTTGTTAGCAAATTTAACAGCACCCTTATCATTGACAGTATCTTTACAGATTGAAATAATGTTGCTGTCCTTGGGTCTGATGTTGTAAAGCTTCGCAATGTCAGGCATTTCATCAATACAAGGACCACAGTCTGTTGTCCAAATGTTTATCATTGTTATCTTATAGTCCTTAAAATAGTCGGAAGTTATCTTTTCTTCTGTTATAGCAACCGTATTAAACCCGGTTAAATCCACAGTTGAATATAACTTACTTCGCTGTGCGTTTTCCTCTGCTTCTTGCTCTTTAGTTAAGATTATAGGTTCGCTTGGCCCGATAAACATTAGTATAGCTATTCCTGAAACTGCTATGGCAAGAATAGAGCCTAAAATAATAAGTATTACTTTTATTGATTTCTTCATAATTAAACATCCTCTCTATATTCTAAAATATCACCTGGTTGACATTCTAGTATTTTGCACAGTGCATCAAGTGTTGTAAATCTAAATGCCCTTGCTCTTTGATTTTTAAAATTTGAAACATTTGCCATTGTCATACCGAGTTTTTCTGCTAACTCGGTGAGTGACATTTTTCTTTTTGCCATCATAACGTCTAAGTTGACAACTATCATATATATGACCGTTCCTTTCGTAAAAACTCTTGAGTAAAAAGCAACTCTGAAACTTTAATTTCAAATTAAAAAGTAAGATCGATATCTTCTTTTATTTGAGCGGCTTTCCTAAAAATGTGTGCCATAACAAATGAAAGAAAACCAGCTGTTACTGCAACAAAAGGAATTATAATTGAAGGAATTAGTGTTAGCGAATGCAAGAATAAATTACAACAAAAATAAAGAAATAGCTGAATAAATGTGAAAAGTATAGCCTCGACGAATGCACATATTGAAATCACCTGAAATTCTTTTGCGATTTTAGGTGAAAAAAATTCTTCTGTGCAAAGTAGTCCACAAATAGATTTTAACTTAAACAGTGCAATAAGGTAAGGAACGGAACATATATAGATACATCCAGCTAATACCCATTCCAAATTTGAAACTGTTGATTCAACATTGGAAATTTTTAAAAGTGCCTTCAAGATAAGAGGAGTTGCAATAAGAGTAATAATTGTTAAAGCAATTCCAACGATTACAAGACCATTCAATAGTTTGAAGCTGATTTTTTCTTTCATTAATATTACCTCGTTTTAAAATAGATTTATATGTTAAATATGTCTACATTATATACTGCTATTTCAAACATGTCAATAATTATTTATCGTTATTCTTTATGTTTTTATTGTTTAGCTATAATGTAGACGAATGGCGGTCTTAGCTAAATATAAATATTTAAATGAAATTTACGTAATAATCGTGTTAAATTTTTCATTGCAATCTATATTTTAATAATAATAGCTTTTTGCATTTGACAACTAATAGGTTTTGTGGTAGCATAAAAATGAACTGAATATGGGGAGCTTACGCATGTAGGCTGAGAGGAAGCTAAATGCAGTTTCGACCCTTATACCTGATTTGGATAATGCCAACGTAGGAATTTTACACTTAATTATTATATAGTGGGATATGCCTATCGGTGTGTCCCGCTATTTTGTTTATGGAGGATATTAAATGAGTAGATGTATTATTATAACAGCATATAATTCTTACAGCATTAAAAGCTCAATTGAGATAAAAGTAAATGACTTTGTCATTTGTGCCGATGGTGGATACGACTTAGCTAAAAAAGAGAATATTATTCCCAATGTGTTAATTGGGGATTTTGATTCGACCAGTTGTGAAGTTGACTCTTTAGTAGAGGTTATCCGTGTGCCAGTTGAAAAGGATGATACAGACACATTGTTATGCTTAAAATATGGAATAGAAAAAGGATATGATGAATTTGTTCTGGTTGGTGGGATTGGTGGACGGTTTGATCACACTATGGCAAACTTGCAAACATTAGCATATGGTATAAAGCAAGGTAAGTCTATTAAAATGGTATATGGAGAAAATAGCATTACCATGATTGAAGGGACATCAATTAAAATTAATAAAAAAGAAGGTTATAAGTTATCACTACTATCCTTTTCAGATGAATGTACTGGCGTTTCTATTAATAATGTTAAATACCCATTGAATAATGCAGTATTAAAAAACAGTTTTCCTATTGGAGTAAGCAATGAGCAAATAGATGCATTTTCATTAATTGAAAATAAAAGTGGTAAACTTTTAATCATACAAACAAAAGATTGAAATTAAGATTTTGTTAGATTAAATTGTAGGGAGTGGTCTTTGACCACTCCGAGGAACGGTCAAAGACCGTTCCCTACAAATGTTCATTAAATGACTATGCTATTAAAGGAGAAAATAACCATGTATAAAGAAATCTTAAAATCAGTGCAAGAAAACAAGCCATTAGTCCACACTATTACTAATTATGTTACTGTTAATGATTGTGCAAATATCATTTTAGCTTGTGGCGCATCACCTATTATGGCAGATGATATTGATGAAGTGGAGGATATTACTGCTATTTGCAATTCACTTGTGATAAATATAGGAACACTAAACCAAATGGTAATAAAGTCGATGATTAAAGCAGGTAAAAAGGCGAATGAGTTAGGTCACCCTGTCGTTTTAGACCCTGTTGGTGCTGGTGCATCTGCACTTCGTACAAACACAACTGCTGTTTTGTTAAATGAAATTAAATTTGCCGTTATAAGAGGAAACATATCAGAAATAAAGACAGTAGCAAAGGGAAGTGGGACAACAAAAGGCGTTGACGCAGATGTAAGTGATACAGTAACAGAAAATAATCTTGATGAGGTTATAGCTTTTGCTAAGAATTTAAGCGAGAAAACAGGTGCAGTTATTGCAATCACAGGCGCTATTGATATTGTATGTGATAGTAAAAAAGCATATATTATAAGAAACGGCAATCCATTGATGGCAAAAGTTACAGGGACAGGATGTATGCTGACAACTATTATTGCAAGTTATTGTGGAGCAAATCAAAATAGCATTTTAGATGCAACGGCATGCGCTGTGTGTGTAATGGGACTGTGTGGCGAATTGGCATATAAAAAGTTGCAAGATATAGACGGAGGAAATTCCACATATCGCACATTAATTATAGATTTCATGAGTAAAATGAATAGTGAGCTTTTAAATGGAGGAATAAAAATTGAGAGTAGACAATAAATCAATGCTTCTTTATGTAGTGACAGATAGAACTTGGCTTAAAGATAATTCGTTAACAAAACAGGTTGAAGAAACAATAAAAGCAGGTGCAACATTCATACAGCTTAGAGAAAAAGATATGCAATTTGATGAATTTGTAAATGAAGCAAAAGCTATGAAACTAGTTACTGATAAGTATAAAGTACCATTTGTAATAAACGATAATATTGATGTTTGCCTAGCTTGTAATGCTGATGGCGTTCATATAGGGCAAGGTGATATTGAAGTAGATAAGGCACGAGAACTTCTTGGAGAAAGATATTGGGAGTATCTGCACAAACAGTTGAACAAGCTGTTTTGGCTGAGAAATATGGTGCGGATTATCTTGGGGTGGGGGCTGTGTTTTCCACTTCAACTAAATTAGATGCTAACAATGTATCATTTACAACACTTAAAGCGATCTGTGAAGCAGTAAACATTCCCGTAATAGCTATTGGTGGTATAAGTGAAGAAAACATTATGCAGTTAAAACATACTGGAATAGATGGGGTTGCAGTTATATCTGCTATATTTTCAAAGAGGGATATATACGAGGCAACAAAAAACATATACAATTTATCAAGAAAGATGGTGCAAAATGAAAATTAAAGGTGCAATCTTCGATTTAGATGGAACACTTATCGATTCAATGCCACTATGGGACAGTGTAGGCGATGTATATTTAACAAGAAAAAATATTACACCACCAAATAACTTTAGGGAAATAGTTAAGGAAATGAGTACTCTTCAAACAGCGCAATATCTTAAAAGCGAGTATACTTTTGAAGAAACTATTGATGAGATTATTAACGAAATAAATATATTGGTTGAAGATAATTATAAATATGAAGTGCCTTTAAAGCAACATGTTATGACAGTTTTACAAGACTTAAAGCAAAACGGAGTTAAGATGTGTATTGCAACAGCAAATAGCTTTGAATTGTTTGAGCCGACTTTAAAACGCTTGGAGATATTCGAATATTTTGATTTTATAATAACTTGCACAGATGTAGGACTTGGAAAAGATGATCCTACAATTTTTAATACGGCACTTGAAAAATTAGGCACGAGCATTGAAGAAACTTTTGTTTTTGAAGATGCGATTCATGCGATTATAACAGCAAAAAATGCAGGCTTTAATGTAATTGGAGTTTATGATGAATCTGCCCAAAGTGACACTCGTGAAATAAAAACTATAGCTAATCATTATATACATACGTTTGACGAATTGAAGGACATCATAATATGAAAAAAGTATTGACTATTGCTGGCTCTGATTGTAGCGGAGGAGCAGGAATTCAAGCAGACATTAAGACTATCACTGCGCATAAGATGTATGCAATGAGCGCAATTACAGCATTGACTGCGCAAAATACAACAGGTGTTTATGGCGTTTTGGAATCCACGCCTGAATTTGTAGGACAACAACTAGATTGCATTTTCACTGATATTATGCCTGATGCTGTTAAAATAGGGATGGTATCTAATGCCGATATAATAGAAGTTATAGTATCAAAATTAAATCAATACAAACCGAAAAACATTGTGGTTGATCCAGTAATGATTTCAACAAGCGGAAGCAAGCTATTGAGTGATAATGCAATGAATACACTTATAACTAAATTACTACCAATAGCAGATATAATCACTCCCAATATTCCAGAAGCAGAGAGCATATGCGGGTTTAATATTTCTGATTTAAACGATATGTTAAAGGGAGCAGAGTTTATTGCAAAAAAAATTAATAGTTGCGTATTAATTAAGGGCGGACATTTAACAGACAGTGCAAATGACTTGCTTTATGTTAATGGGAAACCAATATGGTTTGAGTCATCACGTGTATTTAATCCTAATAATCATGGAACAGGTTGTACATTATCATCCGCAATTGCATGTAATTTAGCGCAAGGCAACGACATGCAAACAAGTATTGAAAAATCAAAATCATATATAACTGGCGCATTAATGTCAAGACTTGATTTGGGCAAGGGAAGTGGACCGCTTAACCATTGTTTTAATCTGTAAAACTTAATTTTGTTCAAAAATAATTAGCAGTGATTTTTTAAATCACTGCTAATTATAACTAAAAGCCACTCATGTAATTTTCAGCAACCTTTTTAAGGTCATCTGTCGAACTGACTTTTACGTTACTGGAAGTAATTGCGTCTTGAACGTTTTTTGGCAATGTAGCTAGGTATTGTTTCATATCTTGACTGAAATTAAAAATATCTGGCATAATGTCACCTCCAAAATTATTATTCGCATTTTTTTATAAATAATAAGAGGAATTTTTTAATTTAATAATTTTTAAATAGAACACATGTATAAATAATACTACAATATTATAAAGTTTGCACTTGCATATCCAACAATACCGTTATAATTAACTACATACCAGTCAAGCCATTTTCCTAAAACAGTTATTTTACTACCGTTATATGCTTTTCCAATTATAGGCGCAGATAATGAGGGCTTACTTCTTATATTTAGATTACCACTTCCTATTTTTACTATACCAATTTGTTCAGCTTGAGGATTTACAAACGGAATATTAAAGTATTCAGTAAGAGATAAGACTATAGTTTTAGCAATTAAATCAATGTTGTCTTTAATCCAAGTTGCATCATCTACATTGTCATGATAAGCAACCTCGATAAAAGCGGCAGGTGCTTTAACTTTTTTGACTTCACCTAAAAATGTTGAAGGTACAATTTCAACTAAATCTGGTATAGGATAGATATTTTTGAAATTGTCTGCAATAATAGTTGCCGCCTCTTTGCCTTTTACACTAGTTGGAAAATAATAAACTTCAGTACCTCTTGCTTCACCAGCTTCAGCCTCAGGAGATGCGTTAGAGTGAATGCCAAGATGCAAGTCATAGTTACCTTGATTAGATTGTACAATGGAGGAGGCGGCAGTCATATCGGGTGTATTTCGAGTATATTGTATTCCACTTGATTTTAAGTATGGGATCATAGCATCTGCAATTAAGTTCATGTAGTATTCTTCATTTCCACCTATAACAAATGGATTAAACTCCTGCGTTGATGGACTTAAGTATATTTTTGGCATAATAATTCTCCTTTGAATAAGTATTAGGCTGATACTTGCGATACAGATTTATAGTAAATATCAGATAAATTTTTGAAATTAGGTCTGCCTGCTGATTGAAGAAGATGTGCTGAAACTTGAGAACCTGGCTTTCGATTATTGTTTAGCTCATTGATAATAACATCTGCTTTTTGAATACCGATTCCATGCCCGTAATAAAGTGCATTATTTAAGTCGATAACATTTTCACCTTGCCATTCAGGAGTTATAGGACTAACATCAGGATTTGCAAAATATCTTCTGTCACCTGGTAAAAAGTCTTTTTCATTTCTTGTATAGCCGACTTCTTTAAGCAACCTGTCAAGATAATGCCAGTTCATTAAGTGGATTTTTGGAAACAGTTCATTGAAAAGTTTGTCACCATAAATATTAAGAAGAGCTTTATAATAAACAATTACCATTGCAGTTGCACATTCTGTTGCATAATAGTTGCCATTTAAATAAATATCACGAATTGCATCACTTGGATTTACGTCATTTCTTAGAATAAATCCACCTTCATTTGTGCGTTTCCAATACTTTTCATTACACTTAGTTTTACGGAAAACTGCAAAATCAAAATAGCTTTTATTTAGGTCAACAGATGATTTTATTATTTCATTTCTCAGTTTCAGTTCAAATCTAAATTGTTCTAATGAATCATAGTAATATTTTTCATTGCTTGAGCAAAGTTGATTGATAATAGTTCTCTCGATACCGTTTGGAGGATATTCTCTACCAAAGCTTTCGGCATCTATTTGATTATTTGATATTATAACCATTTAATACCTCCTAACCCGCTTTGAGCAATATCAACCTGCTTACTAACAGGATAGTTATTCCATTTACTCCATAAGCGCAAATCATTTTTTTGGACTTTATGTGCAAAATTGCTTAGATTTATTTGTTGGGCGTTATCCATTTTATGAAACTGTTCTAAGTGTTCCTTCTCTGATTGAGTTAATGGAGTTGACATTTTTCTATTGTGTGGAGAGATACTTTTTCCTAGGTATTTTGCATCCACATCTACATCACACACTTGTGGATTGCTAGTTTGTTGAAAGCTTTCACCTGTGAAATATAGAAAATCATAATTATCTTCTAGCCATTCAAGATATGCTTTGTGGTGTTCACTGTTATTATTGCTGTGAGTATTTTTTTTGAATGTTTTATAATGTAGGAGTTTACAGGCTAAATCAACGTCGTTTTCATTCGGTGACTCTAGAAATTGAGCAATTAATTTCAATGAGTTTAAATCATGGACTTGAAAAAAAGACCAAACTAAATCATGATTATAGGTTCCTTTTTTATTGCGGTCAAAAATCATATCTGCAACAACCGGAAGAATATTTTTATCCTCATATTCTTTAATTAAAACAGCTACAACGCAATCCAATATCTCGTCAAAATCATCGTTCAATCCATCATCGGTATATCCAGTGTTCAACATCCATTTTAAAACGGGATAAGTTTGATTTGCATTTTGACTAATTACAGAATTAGCATTAGTTTCAAGCTTTTTGTTTTTTAATACTTTGCCACACATATTCAATGCAATAGTATTTCGTGCATTTAAATATGGATATAAATTAAGTGCTTCAATTTCGGGCATAAGTAAAAATAGGGAAGTAAAGCTTAACCCATTATCGTTTATCAATTTAACAGCTTGTGATTTTTTATTTTTTCCCAATTCATGAAAACCAACTTGGAAAGCATTAATCCCTTTGATTTTTCTTATCGAGTCTAAAGAATCGGAATTATTAGAACTATTTACAGTAGGTAAATACACATATTTCACCCTTTCTTATAATAATAGTTAATATATATCGCCATTTTACCCTTATTATATAGTATTAAAGAAAATGCAAATTGTTTCATAAAATAGAACGAATATAATAAGCAATATATCGCCAAATATTCCAAACTCTCAAACGAGTGATACAACAACAATTTATTTAGATTCTCACCATTTTGTGATAGCTTAAACCTTTTGATAATTTTTAAAGATATTTATTCGACATTTTAATATTTTTTGCTTCGTTCCATAAAAAAATATCCTCAGACTACGGTTTGAGGATATTTTTGCGTTATGGGTGCGTACAATTATGCAAAATGGCAAGTGCTTTACGTTATGATATATCTTATATTTATAGTATATAATTTTGACATTTGTACTGTGATATTGCACCATACTTTGTTAAATATTTATTAATCTTTTTTATAATGTTAAAGTATAGTTATGAAATCAAAAAGTAAAGATAGGAGTGATACAGTGAACATTGTAATCATTGGAAATAGCGCAGCAGGATTATCTGCGTTACAAGCCTTTAGAAAACATGACAGTGAAAGCAACGTTGTTATGATTTCTAAGGAAGGTTTTATGCCATACTCTAGGGTTCTTCTACCCTATGTATTGCGAGAAAAACTTTCATATGAAAATATGACAATCCGCGAAGAAGCTTATTTTAAGGAACACAATGCCACATGTGTGACAGGTGTTGTTACCTCAATTGATACGAAGGGGAAAAACGTTATTCTAGAAGATGGCTCTAGATATCCCTATAATAAGGTTTTAATTGCAACTGGTTCTTATGCTGTTATGCCACCTATTCCTGGTATACAAGATGACCGTATTTGCAATATGTGGACAAAGACAGACGTTGATAAACTAATGCCATGTTTTGAAAATTGCAAGAGTGTTGCCGTTATTGGTTCTGGATTTGTTGCATTGCAAGCAGCGTGGGCAGCACGTTTCCGTGGACTTGACGTTACTGTTATAGAGCTGATGGATCGTATTATGCCTAGCGTATTAGATGCAAAGGGCGCACAAATACTCACTGAAAAGATTCAGCAAAAGGGAGTATCCTTAAATATTAGCACACAAACAGAGAAAATTGAGAAGTTCCCTGACGGCTCATTTAAAATTGTTTTAAAAGACGAAG
>DAMDCT010000006.1:16252-19422 GCA_032091455.1 Oscillospiraceae bacterium
ATGGCTGGAGAGCATATGGAATATCAAGGTAGCTTAAATATGAATGTTACACAAATGTATGATGTTACAGTGGCTTCAATGGGTAAGTTTAATGATGCTGATATAGATAAGGCATGTTACTTTGATGATAGAGAAGATAAGGGATATTTAAAAGTGTGTTATAAAGACAATTTGCTTGTTGGGGCTTGTCTTGTAGGTAGTAGTGATGCTGTTGAGCTTTTCGGCAAACTGCGACCATTAATCATAAAAAAACAACCTGTGGATTGCTCTATACAAAATCTTGAGCAATATGTAAATATGAAAGCTTTTGCACATAGAAAACAATAAAGGAGAACTATCATGAAAACTGTAACAATTAACCCACAAAAATGCGTTGGCTGTCGAAATTGTGAAATGGCTTGTGCATTTACACAAAGCGGCAATAGCTGTGTACGTGATTATGCTAACATTCGTGTTAATGTAAATGCTCAAGAACGTTTTGTTTTGCCAATAACCTGTTTCCACTGTGAAGAGGCATGGTGTATGGGCGTTTGCCCTGCAAATGCAATCTCTCGAAATGTAATAACAGGTGCAGTAGAAATAGATAAAACTCGCTGCGCAGGATGTAAAATGTGCATTTTGTCTTGTCCTTATGGAAACATTCACTTTGACCACATAAACCTAGTAAGTCATAAATGCGATTTGTGTGGTGGTGACCCAGAATGTGTAAAACATTGCATAGGTATGGCACTAAATTATGAGGAAATTGATGATTTTGTAGATAAAAAAAGCAAGAGCATTAATCAAAAGATTTCTAGATTGCTAAAACAACATTAACAGGAAGGTGATAATATGAGTGAAGAAAAAATAGTAAAAACACTTTGTCGTATGTGCGATGACCACTGTGGTATAAATGTATATCTAAAAGATAATAAGCTTGTGAAAATTGATGGTAACTGTGATCATGTGTGGAATCGTGGCAGACTTTGTATAAAAGGCAGTCGCGGTGTAGATATGATTAATGCACCAGACCGTTTGAAAAAACCACTAAAGAAAACAGCAAATGGTTTTGTAGAAATTCCGTTAGAACAAGCTTTAGACGAAATAGCCACTAAAATAAAGGAAATTCAACATAAATATGGTGATCGCTCAGTTGGTGTGTGGAAAGGCGAGGCAGTTGGTTTCTCACAACAAGAAGAAATTGCACGCCGCTTTATTCATGCAATTGGATCACCTAACTATTTCTCCAATGATTCAGCGTGCTTTGCAGGTCGTTGGATTGGATATTCTCTAGTTTATGGTCGTTGGAATTCTCAACCTAATTTTGACGATTCCGACTGTATTGTAATATGGGGTGCTAACCCTCCACATGCACATCCTAACATGACACAACAAATTAACCGTGCTCGTGAAAAAGGTGCTAAGCTTATTGTAATCGACCCACGTTTCAGTGCAATTGCACGTCAGGCTGATACCTTTGTGCAAGTAAAGCCTGGAAGTGACGGTGCTTTTGCATGGGGATTAATTCGTGAGCTTATTGCAAACGACTGGCTTGACCACGAATTTATTAATAACTTCACAGTTGGTTTTGATGAATTAAAAGAATATGCTCAAAGGTTTACATATGACTACGTATCTTCTGAAACTGGATGTGATGCAGCTGAACTTATTCCAGATGTTGCTCGTAAAATCAGTGCAAGCATGCCACATACTGTTTTTTACGTTGGTAACGGTTTGGAGCATCATGAAAATGGCATAAACAATATTCGTGCAGTTGCCTATCTAGATGGCTTGATTGGTTCTGTTGACCAAAAAGGTGCTAATTATTCTCCAATTGGTTTTCCAATGAAAGAACTTACGCTGTATCACGAAAAGCCTTTGAAGGAGTTAGGACCGATTGGTGCTGATACTTTCCCCGTATTATATGATTTCCGTCAAGAATGTCACACAATGAAATTGATGCACACAATCTTAAGTGAGAAGCCTTATCCTATGAAAGCACTTGTCTTAACAGGCGCAAACCCTGCTTTGACAAACCCAAATAGCAAAAAGGTTTCTAATGCATTTAGTGCTTTGGATTTATTTGTAGTGCATGAATTATTCATGTCCGAAACTGCAAAACTAGCCGACTATGTACTTCCTGCTGCATCTTACTTAGAACGTTCAGAATTACATTGTCATGGTGGATACCAAACAGTAACACTTACTTCTCGTGTACTTAATCCAGAACCAGAAATTCAAGACGAATATCAATTTTTTCATGATTTAGCACATCGTTTAGGCGCTGGTGATTATTTTCCATGGAAAAATGAGGATGAGCTAAATGAATGGCTTGTTTCAGATAGTGGAGTAAGTATTGAAACTTTGAAACAACATCCATCTGGTTACAATTATGCAACTAATGAATATGAAAAACACAAAGCTAAACTTGCACGTGGAGAAAAACCATTTAATACACATAGCGGTAAGTTCGAATTTACTTCTGCTTATTTAAAAGATTATGGTTATCAAGAACTAGCTGAGTATTTCCCACCAAAATCCAATACTATCAATCCAGAATATCCATTTACACTTGTTACTGGTGCTCGTAAAGTTATGTATTACCACGGCAGAAATCATAATATTCCTACATTAGCTTCAGCATGTGTTGCCCCAGAAATTGAAATGAGTGCTGATGATGCAGAAAAACTTAATATAAGTACAGGCGATATTGTATCCGTAACTTCAACCATTGGTTCGATTACTCTCCCTGTTAAAGTTATGCAAGGCGATGAAATTGGCATTGGGGTTGTACAGATTACACATGGTTGGAAAAAATCTAATGTAAATGAAATTACGCATGACAATATTTTTGATCCTATTAGTGGGTTCCCGCTTATGAAAGCGGTTCAAGTACGCATAGATAAAATATAATAAAAGTGAGGTTTAAACATGTCTACAAAAGTAAAAGAAAAAAAGGTTCCTTCCATGGCGTTATCTGGCATTGTTTTCGCAAGTATCCTCGTTATTCTATCAGTTGGTGTTGCAGTTTTTAAAATGGATGTTATTAGTTTATTAGTTGTTTGCGTACTAATGGTATTTGGTATATCTATGTTGTTGGGCTACACTATGAACGAATTATTTGATGCGATGGGTACAAGCCTGAAAAATGCATCTGTATCATTATTGTTCTTTATAATTATAGGTATGTT
>DAMDCT010000006.1:19432-23821 GCA_032091455.1 Oscillospiraceae bacterium
CATGGATTATGGCTGGTACAGTTCCTACACTAATATACTATGGCCTTAAATTTATTACACCTGCATTTTTCTTACCTTTGGGTTTTTTAGCTTGTTGTGTTACAGCTTTCGTAACCGGTACATCTTGGGGTACTGCAGGTACAATCGGTATTGCTTTACTAGGTATGGGAACAGGTATGGGCATACCACCTGCGATTATTGCTGGTATGGTTGTTTCTGGTGCTGCTTTTGGTGATTATCTTTCTCCAATGTCAGACACTACAATTCTTGCTTCACAAGCAGCTCATATTGACCTTTATCGCCATGTTAAATCAATGAGTTTAACAGTAATTCCCGCACTATTAATTTCTACTGCTATTTTTGCTATTATGGGTAACGGATATAATAGTACATATGATGCAACAGCTACAAATGAAATTCTTTCAGTGTTAAAGAGTACGTTTAACATTAATCTATTAACACTATTGCCGATTATCATTGTACTAGTTCTTAGTACATTAAAATTCCCATCTATTCCAACACTTCTACTTGGTGTCTTAGCAGGCGGCATAATTGCTATGATAACACAAGGTGTTTCTTTGGTAGATTTTATCAATGCATTAAACTCTGGCTTTAAAGCTGAAACTGGTAACGCTATGGTTAACAAGCTGGTTAATCGTGGTGGAATTCAAGGTATGATGTGGACATTCTCATTGGCGTTTATTGCATTAATGCTGAGCGGAATTTTAGAAGAAGTTGGCTATCTAAAAGCTTTAGCTTCAGCTTTCATCCGCAAAATTAACAACACACGTGCTTTGGTTGTAACAACATACGTTACTGGTATCCTAGGCTGTATGGCTATGGCAGAAGTTTACCTTTCAATCATTCTAAATGGTTCTCTTTATAAAGATGCTTATGAGGAAAAAGGTGTAGACCCAGCAGTTCTATCCCGTACACTTGAGGAAGGTGCTACATTAGCAGGTCCTCTTGTTCCTTGGACAACTTGTGGAGCTTTCATGGCAGGTACATTAGGAGTTTCCACACTTTCTTACTTACCTTACACTGTATTATGCTACACTGCACCAATTATTTCTATCGTTTGTGCATTTTTCGGTGTTGCAATTTATAAAAAGAGAAAACAAAAGCAAAAGTAAAAAAATAACTAATTATTTTATTTAAATATGTAACCTATATAAAATATGAAAAGAGCAGTACTTATAAAGAACTGCTCTTTTTTAAATGGTGGAAAATTTCAATCTTTTTCTTGCTGTGTTGCACTTTATAAATCGATAATTGTGTCAATCCAATTATGATGGTATAATTAGATTGTTAAACTTTAGACAATATTTTTTATTAGTGAGGCAATTATGAAAAAGAACAACTTAGCTGTACTTGCAATGTCGGTTATTTCAATACTGTGGACACCAACTTTTAGTATTACCAAAGAACTATTGCAAAAACTCGGTCCATTATCCTTAATAGCTTTGCGATTTGCTCTTTCCGCGTTACTTTTATTCATTATTAGGAAATTTTGTCGTTCAAGCGAAAAAATTAATCCAAAAGACTATAAGCTATTTGTACTTATAACAGTCTGTTGTCCACTTCACTATGTATTTTCAAACTTTGCAAGTATGCAAATAGATGCAACAGAGTCGATCGTTTTTTCTTCTTTTCAGTGTCTTATAACTATGCTATGTGCAAGCTTTTTGCTTGGAGCACTTATTACACCACGCATGAGTTTGTGTGTAGGTATTTCTGCCATTGGTTCTGTTCTTACCATGAACATTGAACCGCTTAACCTTAAATCATTATTTGGATATTTCTGCATGTTTTTCGCTACTACTGCATGGGTAATGTACTGCGTCTTAATGCCAAAATTATTAAAACGTTACCAAATAACTACAATCATTTATTATCAAAGCATAATGACAGCAGCAATTTTTATGCCTGCCCTTTTCTTTGAAAGAAACCAATGGAATCAGCTTAATATGTCCAATATTTTGTCTCTTGCTTTTTTGGCATTCTTATGTATTTCTGTTTGTTTTATATTAAATGCATATGGACTAAAGCACATTGGACCTATGCCCGTAAGTCTATTTATGAATATTGGTCCTGTAATTCTTCTTGTACTCAATGTTTCTGCAAAGAATAACGACATGAGCATTTTGAAATTAATTGGAATCGGTATGATTATATTAGGTATCACATTGACCACGCTTGACATAGTAAGAGGAGATAATACCCCTCTTAAACAGTAATAAACACTACCAAACTCAGGAGGTCCAATATGAAAAGTCCATCTTTAAAATTATCACTAATTGGTGTTTTGGGTATACTCATAATACTTTTAACTGGAATCATTGTTTTTAAAATAGATATTATTATCTTACTTATATTAAGTATTATCTTTATTGCAATTGTTGCACACTTCAACGGGATGCATATTGGTGATATTATTGATGGTATGAAGGAAGGCTGTTCACAGGCGTTTGTCGGCTTACTCTTCTTTCTGCTAATTGGAGCAATTATTGGTATCTGGATACAAGCGGGTACAGTTCCAGCTTTAGTTTATTACGGACTAAAAATATTAAATCCTAAATATTTCTTGATTTCTTCCTTCTTCATATGTAGCATTGTATCATCAGTTGTAGGAACTTCATGGGGAACTATTGGTACTGTTGGTATTGCCATTATCGGCGTTGCTACTGGTTCAGGTTTGAATATTCCACTTGGGGTTGTTGCGGGTAGTATCGTTTCTGGTGCATGGTTTGGCGATAAGATGTCACCAATTTCCGATTCAACAGTTCTTACTGCAACTGCATCTCATGCTGATGTATACAGTCATATTAAAGCAATGTGCTATACAACAATTCCTTCTTACTTATTGACACTTGTTGTTTTTGCTATTATGAATCACTTTTATTCTACTGGTTCAACTCTTAATTATCAAACAATCTCTCCTATACAAGAGCTTTTAGAACAACAATATCATATTGGGATGTCAGTATTCATCCCTGCATTATTATTGGTTGTTTTATGCATACTAAAAGTAGATGCCATCCTTTCGTTACTGTGTGTCATTGGTGCTGGTGTTGTTTGCTCAATTGTGGTTCAAGGCAATTCACTTACAAATGCATTTGATGCTATTATGAACGGGGTTCATGTACAAACTGCATTACCTTCAGTAAATACACTACTTAATCGTGGTGGTATTAACAGCATGATGTCAACTTTTCTACTTGGATTTATGGCATTGTGTCTTGGAGGCGTTTTACAAAAAACAGGATTTCTGCATGTAATCATCAGTAAAATAACTACTCGCCTCAAAAGCACCTTTTCACTTGTTCTTACCACTATGTTGACTTGTGTACTTGGAAATGCAGTCTTTGGTGATACATATCTTACAATTGTATTAAATGCAAATATGTACAGCTCCATTTATGAAGAACGAGGCTTAGATTCTTCAATGCTCTCTAGAACAATTGAAGAAGCAGCAACCATGTCTACACCACTTATTCCATGGACAGCTGCGAGTGCATTTATTATTGGTGCACTTGGGGTTTCCACTCTTGAATACGCAGGTTTTGCTGTCTTAAATATAATTAACCCTTTGTTATCTCTGTGTTTTACAGCTTTAGGAATTGCAATTGTAAAAAAAAAAAAATAATCATAAATATTTTAGTTGTATGAAGGGAGGATATCTTGAAACACTATATTGTGAAATTTAGCTTGCGTAATAAGCTTCTTCTTGGCTTTTTACTTACTGGAATTCTTCCTGCTTTACTACTAGGATTTTTTCTTTACTCGTTTCATATTGAAAACACAGTAACCTCTGTTCAGTCAAGTTTTCAAATTGGGTTATCACAAGCCTGCACTGTAATAGAAGAAAGTGTGTATTCGATTATTGCCTCAGGTAAATCTACAGTTGAAACAGCCAATAATCTTGAACAATTATCATATATTAATAAAGTTTCAACAACTTCCTTTACTGATGGAATCATCTTTAAAACGCAGGTTGGAGAGAATAACCTTTATATTCAACTTAATATGGACTATCTTAAATACATGTTTTCCTCTCAATTTGATGATGATAGCTATGCTGACATTATCCAATCCGATATTCCAGGTGAATTATACTTGAAAAGGCTCGCTTTAGATAACGAAGCAAATTATGTTATAGCTGGAGCAACTATTTTTTCACAAGATATAGTTGTTGCTCAATTTATTAATCGTAATACAGTTTTAAGGAGCACTATTTTTGGGGGAGATGTATCAATTCGTGCAGCGCTGATAATGATGATTGTGTCCATTTGCCTTGCTTGCGGTCTTTCTTATAAAATGTCATACGGTGCGGATACACTTTTAGCAGAGATGAAACGAGTACACCGTGGCGATTTTAGTGATAGCCCA
>DAMDCT010000006.1:23831-35255 GCA_032091455.1 Oscillospiraceae bacterium
AAATCGGCTTGCTATCCCATGCCTTTCACAAAATGACTGCTGAACTAGACACGCTTGTAAATAAAACTTTTCGCTTAAAAATAAGTGAGAAAGAAGCGCGAATAAAGGTTTTACAATCACAAATCAGTCCACACTTTTTATATAATGCGCTTGATTCTATTAACTGGAATTTAATAGAGAAGGAAGATTATGAAACAAGTGAGATTCTTGTAGCTCTTTCTGAAATGTTGAGATACAGTATTGATGAGAGTAAAAACATAGTAACTCTACATGAGGAGTTTTCTCAAGTGGAAAACTATCTTAAGATTCAAAAGAGCCGTTTTGATGATAGATTTACTTATTCTATAGAGTTAGACGATATTATTTCAAATATTTTAGTCCCAAAAATGATTTTGCAACCAATTGTTGAGAATGCAATTTCACACGGATTAGAGGACTGCCAGAATGGTAAGTTAACTATTTCTGGCCATGCTTGTGAGCACGGAATATCTATCATTGTTCATGATACAGGTAAGGGTATTTCACCAGACAAACTAGACTTCTTATTTCAACAAATAAATTCACAGGAACAAATAAATGACTCAGTCGATTTTCATATTGGACTTGCTAATGTAAATAATCGACTTAAATACATCTATGGTAACTCGAGTGGGATTGCGATAGAGAGTACTGAAAATGAATTCACACGTATTACACTAAAAATTGTGTTAGGGGATGATTGGAATGACTATATTGATAGTTGAAGACGAGCCTAAAACAAGGAATGGGCTTAAAAATTTAATAACACGTTTTGCACCATGTTCTTTAGTACACACTGCTAGCGATGGTAAATCTGCTTTGGAGATGAGCGAAAACACTTTTTTTGATGTAATATTTACTGATATTAAAATGCCAGGTATGGATGGATTTGAGTTATTGCAGTCATTAGACCGAAAGGGTATGCAAATTGTTATTGTAAGTGGATATGCTGATTTTTCATATGCCCAGCAAGCAATAAAATGCTCTGTCTTAGAATATGTATTGAAACCAGTAAACCCAGCAAAAATCAAAAGTGTGTTGCAAACTGCAAGCAACAAAGTGCGTGCAACACGAGCAACTTGCTTACGCAATTATTTACTTAACCATGATGCAGTGAGTGGTAAAAACCGCGAATACTTTTTAAAAAAAATAAGAATGGACAAATATTTTTCATTAAGTATCACTAAATTGTGCTGAAAGTAGTTTTGAGTCAGAGGCTGTAACCTGTAAAAATACTTTATACAGTGTTGTTGAAGGCAATATAAACGGTAGGCTAATAGCCTTTACTACAAGAAGTGATATTTGTGGCATTATAACTGCAACTGATAGCGAAATTTTACAAACCATAAAAGAATCAATTGCACTTCAAATTGGACAATCATATTCTTGTAGTTTCAGTGCTGCATATGATGATATTTCACAATTACACTCTTATTATCAAAGTTTTTCTCAGCATGTATTGCAGGAAGATAATGCAACATCTTCTGAAGGGGGAAATATAGTTCGGTTGATAAAAGAATATATTAATGAGAATTATACGCAAAATATAACACTGTCAGATTTAGCTGAAATAGCCTATGTTCATCCTACATATCTGTCGAAGCTATTTAAAAAAGAAACAGGGCAGAATCTTAGTGATTACATTTTAGACTATCGCATAGAAAAGGCAAAACAGTTGTTGCATTTGCCACAATACAAAATTTATGAAGTAGCACAGGCCACGGGTTTTGGTGATTCTAAATATTTTGGTAATGTTTTTAAATCTGTTGTAGGAAAAACACCATCAGAGTTTCGCAATTTTTCTGCACCAGAATGCACTAACAAGTAAATATTATCTCTCCAAGCACATATTAGCTAAGGGCATAAATTGCCTATGCTACATGTGCCAAATCTAATTATTTGAATTTGATTTCAGGGTTATTTTAGAAACAAAATAGCCTTCCTGATAAGAGTTTTAGACTCTTATCCCTGTAAAGGAGTGAACCTAGCATTTAATACCTTTATTTGAAAAAATGAAGGTATTAGAGAGTTGTGTTCTAACCTTTTTTATAGGTCAGGCACAACTCTTTTTTTATCAACAAACTTATATAGGAGCAAATTACTATGAAAAATCGTTTTACTACTAATGAAGTTATCGTTATGGCGTTTTTGTCTGCAATGGGTATCACTTGCAAGCCATTGCTTTCACCAATATTTAATGTTATTACCGATTTTATATATATTCCTGGTGGTAGTTGTGTTGCAGGTATTAGTATGATGTTTTTGGTGCTAGGAAAACTGCTAATTCCAAAACGTAATGTTGCTACAATGATGGCATTTGTACAGGCTGTTCTTGCTTTGTGCATGGGAGTTAGTGGGTTTTTGGGCATATATATTTTTATTGCTTACACTATCCCAGGCATAACAATTGATTTAGTAATGCAAATTAAGCCGTTACCAGTTAATTTGAAATCTAAAATTGCTGGAGCAATGGGTGTAGTTACTGGTGCTACGCTTACTAATATAGCCTTCTTTAAGCTTTCACTTATTCCATTGTTACTTTTTTATTCTGCCGGAATTCTTTCCGGATTTTTAGGTGGGTATTTAGCTTACATTTTATCACAACGTTTAAGCCATATTATATTAATTAATAAAAAGGGTAGGGGATAAACATTGAAACATAAGAAATTAATTATACTTATATTAGTACTTTTATTTGTGTCACTTGTTGTTGCAAATAGATTTTTTGCTAAGGATATTAGTCATTTATACAAAGAAAAAAAAGTTGCAATACAAACAAATTCACGAACGGTTAAAACGTATTCCTTAAAACATTTTTCTTCTGATGTGGCGCAAGATTTTACTGCCATTTACAAGAGAAAAGTAGGCCCATCCACCTATAAAAAATATACTGGGATACCGCTTTTGAATTTTATTCAAGATGCTGGTGTTACTATTGAAGATAATGATACTGTTACAATTATTGCTCAGGATCAATATCAAATTGTCTTAACCGCTGGCGAGGTAAAAGCTTTAGAAAACGCATATATTGTTACAAGGGAAAATTCGTCCCATCTATCAAAAAATTCTGGCCCATTCATGCTTGTTTTGCGCAAAGATGAATTATCTACTCGTTGGGTAAGACAAGTTGTAATAATTAAAATTAATAAGGAGCATTAAAATGAAAAATCAAATTAAAAAAATATTCTCTGCGTTTGTCGCAATAGGTGTTGTATTTTCACTTTTTTCTTGTACTGGTAATGGTACAAAAGATTCTCAATCAAAAAGTACTGGTGTAAGTTCTGAAAACATTCTAGCTGAAAGTACAGCTTCATTTAAACTTTCTTGTAATGAGGAAGATGAAAAGACTATTCTTCTAAAGGATTTAATTGAATTACCGGTTATCACCAAATCTATACATACTGAAAATGCAATTGGTGAAAAATCAACATTTACAGTTCAAGGATTTACGTTAAGTGAACTTTGTAAAGCTTATAAAGTAGATATTTCTTCATTTCAAACACTTTCTGTAACAGCTTCTGACGGTTATGTTGCTACTCTTAAACAAGATGTTTTAACAAAGAATGAAGTTATTCTTGCATATCAAAAAGATGGTTCTCCTTTAAAAGAAGATGAGAAACCTCTTACATTAGTTATTGATAATATGCCGTCAAGTACTTTTGTCAACTCAATTACATCATTACACTTTGCTAATGATAAACAATCTGTTAAACCGACTGATAAAGATGCTTCATCTATCATACTAAGTGATTTTTCTGTTCTTGTAAATGGTCTTTCTGATGGAGAAATGAATTTATCAAGCCAAAAATTGGCGCGTAATTTAAAATCCACAACAGTTACGGCAACAGTAAAAGAAGATGGAAAGATGGTCGAAAATAATTTTTATGGTTACACATTAAAGGGCATTTTGGCTTTTGTTCATGTTGATACTTTTTCTAATTTAAAAATAACTGCTGAAGATGGATTTGAAGCCTCTATTACTAATGATGAATTAGATGAAAGTGTTATTTTAACCGCGAATAAGGGTGATGGTAAAGATGGCACAGTTGCAATTGCGCTGCGTATTGTCGGCAAAAATTTGAGTGGTAAACAGCAAGTAAGTAAAATAGCCTCTATTTCTATCATCGCTTAGAATAATATTCATGAATTTATAAGGGGATAGTTGTAATGAGCAATAACATTGTGAAAACAGATAAAGTCAAAAAAACCGTTACTAAAACATATCGCAATGCGTTATCTTTGGATAATGAAAAATCAATTTTAATATCAATGAATAACAAACAATTGACACCTCAATTGCTAAGCCATACTACCGATAGTTTAACTATTGCATATATTAAAGGAAAAAACTTTTTGGAGATTTTAGAGCAACTAGATACAGGAAAACTTGAATTTTCATTTGGAATAGCTTTTTTTGAGAAGCTACTTAATTGGTTGTTTGATTTTCAGCAGGAGTTTTTTTCGCTTGCGAATAAGTATATTGTTTTACAGGATATTCACCTGCGGAATTTTATTTTTAGTGACGATACTCAATCTGTGATAGGAATAGATTTCGAATCATGGATATATGGCTTACTTGAAGAAAATTTTGCATCATTGTTAGTAAGTATCAAATCTTATAGACTTGAACATGCTCATGTTGCAAACTCCATTTACGAACATTTGTTGGATATTTTATTACAGCGTTTTGATATTGACAGTAATGTACTTTACAATTGTATAGTCAAAAAAGAACAGCAATTATGCTTAAGGCGCGCAATTAAGCCTCCACTTAATAGTTCTACAGCTGTTGTCCTAATGGGAGGCAAATCAAGTCGTATGAAACATCGTGCAAAATCCTTATTGCCTTTAGGTAACTATACTTTTTTAGACTATATTTTATATCAGCTTGAGTCATTTGATAACATTGCCCTCTCAGTCGATTCCCTTGAGAAATATAATTTTTGTACTCAACCCTTGTGGTTGGATGTTTTTACTGATATTGGACCTTTGGGTGGCTTATATACTGCTTTACAAAAGGCATCTACACCGCTTATTTTTTTTACAGCGTGTGACACTCCCAATATAACACACCATTTAATTGCACATCTGTATTCACAATTAAATGAAGAGGATGATTGCGTAATTCCATTAATAGATGGGCAGTTACATCCTCTGTTTGGAATTTACCGTACACGAATTTTGCCTATTGTATTAGAGCAAATACATCAAAAAAACTATAAATTGAGAATCTTACTGAACAATGTTTCTACTCATTATGTTGAATTATCTAGTGATTATAATGATCAATTAGCAAATATAAATACGCCTGAAGACTATGCTTTACAACTTTCTCGTATACAAAATTATAATATTATAAAGTGTGAATAATTAGGAGTTTTTTGACGCACACATTTAGAAAGTAAAGTTTAACAAAGATAAAAGAACGATACCATATCCCATCTTTTGATTTATATAAATATAAAAAAATATTCATATAAATGCTTATATTAATTAATTTTTGCAATATTTATTAATAATTATGTAACATTAAATATATTTTACAATAGTATAATAATGTAGTAATATATTAGCATAATAATATGGTGGATAGTTACATTAGTATTTTATAAGGAGAGATGATGAGCGATGAAATCTAAGCTAAAAAAGATACTTAAAAATATGCTATTTATAATGTTATTCAGTCTTGTTTTTCTTGGGATAGGATATTTATTAGCAATTTTTATTTCACATCAATTTTATTATAAAATGCAAGATATTATGTTTTACGAAGGACTTATATTTATTTTATTTGGTGTGTTGTTTTCTATGAAAAGCAATCCATCTGGGGTTAATCTCCAAGGGCTTGGCATGACTAATCCTCAGTATTTTTCAAATCAAAATCTTGATGTTACAAGGCTGGAAAGAGAAACAACAGATTGCTATAAAGATTTCTTAAAAAGCTCAATGGTTGAGTTTGCTTTTAGTAATATAACAATAATTGTTAGCGGCATACTAATTATTGTTCTTAGTGTATTTTGCACCTAATAATTAACGGCTTATTTAAGGGGGGATTTATCCCTCCTTTTTTTTACTAGACATGAGCAAAATGCACAAATATCGGCTGCCATGTATGTAAGCCCTGCAATATTTATTAATATACTTGCAAATGACAAGCTTGCATTAGTGAAATATCTAACATACTTATAATCCTATAATAATTAATAAATAGCAGTACATTGTTTGCAAATTTACGTTGTATTGTGGCAAAATTTAGTATATAATTTACTTATATTAACTTAAAAAGGAGCTGGTTTTTTTGGCAGAGATTTTAACCATCAAAGATAGTTTCCAGAGCACAAACAAAAAGAACACTATTGTTTATCGAGTTTATTCACCAACAACTACTCCAAAAGCAGTAGTTCAATTTTGCCATGGTATGGCAGAACATGCAAAACGATATGAAGCGTTTGGTACATATTTGGCGCAAAATGGAATTGCTTTTTGCATAAATGATCATTTAGGACATGGCGAAAGTGTGCAAAATGAAAATCAACTAGGCTACTTTGGTGAAAAACACGGCTGGAAACTATTGGTTAGTGATGCTGAAAAACTTACATACATCTTAAAAAAGAAGTATCCTAACGTACCATTTATTATTGCAGGACATAGTATGGGTTCTTTTGTGGTCCGTGCTTATTTATCAATGTACAAGGATTTAGCAGACGGTGCTGTAATAATTGGTACTGGTAATGCTACATCTTTAATTAAAATAGGCGAAAGCATGGCGAAAGCTGTGGCTTTATTTAAAGGAAAACAACATCATAGCAAATGGCTAGACAATATGTCATTTGCTTCATATAATGAACGTATTTCAAATGCTGTAACTCCGTTTGATTGGCTGTCACGAGATGCACAAAATGTGAAGTTATATATAGATGACCCATTATGCGGGTTCATATTTACTACAAGTGGTTTTGCAGATATATCAAGTATGATTAAGTTTGTATCAACAAAAAAATGGGCAGATAGCATAAATAAAAAAATACCAATTCTTTTGACATCTGGAGATGCAGACCCAGTAGGTGGGTACGGAGAATTGGTTACAAAAGTATATAATATGCTTAAATCAAGTGATGTTAATGATGTAACTTTGAAGCTATATGAAGGTGCACGACATGAAATTTTGAATGAAACTAATCGCCAAGAAGTATATGAAGATATGCTGAAATGGTTAATGTCGAAGGTTTTATAAAGTGTGTTAATACAAAACAGACTAAGTTTTAGAGCTTAGTCTGTTTTTCTACTATTACCTTTTGGTTTTATTTGATAGATAAATATGATATAATTACAGATAATAAAATTCAATCAATTTAGTTACCTTGAATTCTAAAGTTTTGTATTTATTAAAACAATCTATATTTGTAATAGGAGGTATAATAATGTTTGCTGATTTACACATTCATACTTATTATTCTGATGGAACATTCTCACCACATGAAGTTATATCTAAGGCGAAAGAGATCGGCTTGGGTGCTGTTTCAATTTGCGACCATAATACTGTTGACGCTTATGGAGAACTAAGACAAGCGTGTAGTAAGTTTGGGGTTAAGTTGATAAATGGAGTGGAAATTGACTGCGTCTTTAATAATAAAGGACTGCATATTTTAGCACTGGGTGTTGATATACATAATGCAGGATTATTAAATTTGCTTAATTATAATATTGATGTGATGGAACAAATGAGTATTGATTTAATAGAGAAAATGTCGGTAGACAATCAGATTTTATCCCCTATTGAATATGAAAACTTTCAACGTAACCCTAAAAATGGTGGTTGGAAAGGTATTGATTATCTTAGAAGTAAAGGCTTTCCCGCTGATTATCCAGAGTGCATGAAATACTATACTGATTATAAAGTTAGTTTGAGTAAACCATTTTATGAGTTAACGAAAGTTTGTGATATAATACATCAAGCAGGCGGTTTTGCAGTGTTAGCACACCCAGACCACAGAATAGATAACGACCCGCAAATCTTTATAGACATGCTTCAAGATATATACAAAGCGGGTATTGATGGTGTTGAATGTTATTACCCATCACACAGCACGCAAATAGCAAATACATGTGTGCAATTTTGCAAAGAAAAGGAATTACTCATTACAGCTGGAAGCGATTGCCACGGAGAATTTGCAAAAGTTGTTGATGGTATAATCTATGAACTTGGTGCTGTAATGGTAGACGAAGATAACTTGGACATAGACAGACTTATAAAATTGTAAAAAATATTAGCATAAAGTTGTACTAAAGGCATATAGACTCTTATGTAAAATAAACAGACTAAGTTTTAGCACTTAGTCTGTTTGTTTGTTACCAATATTTTATATAACAAAATGGGGCAAGAGTTTCTCCTTTTTGGTTTTATTTAATAGATAAATATGATATAATTACAGATACTACAAACAAGTAATTCAAATTACATTTAACATCATGATTATATATATTGTGCATGCGTATTATATTTTGGTAAGCATGCTAAAATGGAGAAAAGTTAAAAGAATAAATTTTTCAAACAAGAGTATTGTGCGAAAGGAATGGTCATAGAAATGAAATCTATAAAGGAAGTTTATAAAATTGGCAGAGGTCCTTCAAGCTCACATACTATGGGACCAGAAAAAGCAGCTATGATATTTAAATCTGAAAATCCCCAACAAGATTACTATAAGGTTATACTATATGGTTCTTTATCTAAGACAGGAAAAGGACATAAAACAGATACAGCAATTTTAAATGTATTTTTACCATCTAAAGTTGATGTTGTATTTTCTGATGGGGATCCTGTAGATTTGCCTCATCCAAATACAATGGACTTTTTTGCATATAAAGATGATTTAGAAACTGCACATATGCGTGTAATGAGTGTAGGTGGAGGCAATATCTCTATACAGGGAAGAAATGATTATGATCCACCCGAGATATATGAAGAAAACTCATTTGAAGAAATTGCAAAGTATTGTAAAAGCAACAATATTCGTATAAGTGATTATGTTGAACTAAAGGAAGGAAAGGAGATTTGGACATTCTTAGATGAAATATGGAAAGTTATGAAAAATTCAATATATCAAGGTCTATGTAGTACTGGTATTCTTCCAGGTGGTTTGAATATTGAGAAAAAGGCACAGTATTTATATAATCAAAGACATATAGATGAAAGCACTGAAACTAGAGAAAATAGAATAGTATGTGCGTATGCATTTGCTGCCAGCGAACAAAATTCAGATTGTGGACTTATTGTAACAGCACCTACTTGTGGTGCTTGTGCCGTTTTACCTGCCGTATTGAAATATATGCAAGAAAAAAAGAACTTTTCAGATAAGCAAATTCTAAGAGCGCTTGCAGTAGCAGGTATTATTGGCAATATAGTAAAAACTAATGCTTCAATAAGTGGCGCTGAATGTGGTTGCCAAGCAGAAATAGGAACAGCTTGTTCTATGGCGTCCGCAGCACTCGCAGAAATTTTTGAAATGAGTATTAGTCAAATTGAATATGCGGCTGAAATTGCCTTAGAACATCATTTGGGACTTACATGTGACCCGATTTGCGGTCTTGTTCAAATTCCTTGTATTGAGAGGAATGCAGTGGCGGCAATGCGTGCAATCAATTCACTTAGCCTTGCAAATTTCTTATCAGAAACAAGAAAAATATCTTTTGATATGATTGTTGCTACAATGTATCAGACTGGAAAAGATATGTCGCTTCATTATCGTGAAACATCTACTGGTGGGTTAGCAAAACTATATATTCAAAGTTAGTGGGCGTATACACTTTTAAAATTACTTTGAATTCATAAAACATAATTATTTTATTCAAATTAACCATATTTTAGTTGCAAATTTGAAAAAATTATATTATAGTGTAAATAATAGTATACAATTTACTCGAATTATTAGAGAATTACTAATTTTATAAAAAACAGGGAAATTATTTTAATGTAATGAATAGATTATATATCACAAACAGTTAATGAATTTGGAGGGAAACGCATTTTGACTTTTGCATTTTTAGGAATCTTCGGATTTCTTCTTTTTTTCATCTATGAAATAAACACTGTAAAATGGCATAATAGAGTTTTAAATATCTTATTCATGTTGGGATGCGGGTTTATTGGTCTGAGTACATCTTTAACAATAATTTATAATTGGAAACATCATCAAGTAAATTATATATATCTTGTGATAGTAATTTTATTTTTAGTGTTGCTTGTATACACCTTGTTTTTTGCATTGCCATTTTCTCAAACTTATGTTGAAAATCAAAAGAATAATAAGATTTATAAAGAAGGGGTTTATGCGCTTTGTCGTCACCCTGGAGTACTCTGGTTTATTGGATTTTATGTCTTTTTATATGCTGCATTTCCATCAAAATCTATGCTGTATGTCGCAATAGCTACATGCATTTGCAATGCCATATATATTGTTATTCAGGATATATGGAGTTTTCCCATGATGTTTTATGATTATGAGCAATACAAAAAAGAAGCTCCATTTCTTATTCCTAATTTACATAGTATAAAAAAATGTTTTTCTACAATTAATAATAGAGGGGAAAAGAACGAATGAGTATACGTGAAAGTATTAAGAATAAGCAGTTTGATGAGATATGGCAACAATACTGTGGCTTTTTAGACTTAGATATGGATAGCTATATGTTAATTCAAGAACGGCTCATGATGGAACAAATTTCTCTTTGGAGCAAGAGTCAGCTTGGGAAAAGCATATTAGGTTCAAAGAACCCAAAAACGATAGACGAGTTTCGTTCTCAAGTACAACTCACAGAATATGGGGATTATGCAAAGATATTACTTCAAAAAAACAATGATATGCTTCCTGAAAATGCTGTTGTATGGATTCAGACAACGTGGGAAGGTGGAGTAAATTCAACAAAGGTAGCGCCCTACACTAAGGGCATGATTGATACATATACAAATAATCTTTTGGCATCACTTATTCTCTGCACTGCGACCGAGAGGGGCGTTTTTGAGGCAAGAAGCACTGATAAGGTGCTTTATGGACTTGCCCCACTTCCTTACTTAACAGGACTTATTCCACTGACTATGGAGAAAAGCATAGGATTTGAATTTTTACCACCTGTAAAAGAGGCGGTTAACATGACTTTTAGTGAGAGAAATAAAAAGGGATTTAAGCTAGGATTAAACAAGGGCATAGATCTGTTTTTTGGAATGGGCAGTGTCGCTTACTATGTAAGCCAATCCGTTTCTGCTATTGGTAGTGGATCATCTAATGGGAAGTCACTAACTAAGTGTTCGATACCAATGATGATAAGACTCATCAAGGCGAAGTACCGTTGTGCAAAAGAAGGCAGACCATTAAAGCCCAAAGACTTATTCCGTCTAAAGGGGTTTGTTTG
>DAMDCT010000006.1:35265-37949 GCA_032091455.1 Oscillospiraceae bacterium
TTTGTGCTGGGACTGATAACGCCTGCTATAAGGATGATCTTGAGGATTTATGGGGTGTTCGTCCTATGGAGCTTTTCGCAGGAACAGAGCCTACTTGTATCGGAACAGAAACATGGAATAAAAATGGACTTTATTTCTTCCCAGACGCTTGTTTTTATGAGTTTATTCCTGAATGTGAAATGGACAAAAACTCTAATAATAATGACTATCAGCCAAAAACAGTGCTGATTAACCAAGTCATTCCTGGAGAAAAGTATGAACTTGTTATTTCTGTATTTAAAGGTGGAGCATTTATTCGCTATCGAGTGGGAGATGTTTACCGTTGTCTTGGGCTAACATGTCGTGAAGATAATACAAAGATACCAAGATTTCAATATATTGATAGAGTTCCTACAGTAATTGATATTGCAGGTTTTACTCGTATTACAGAAAACTCTATTACTAAGGTAATTGAACTGTCTAAACTTCCAGTAGAGGATTGGTTTGCTGTAAAGGAATTTACAGATAATAATCGTCCTTTCCTACATCTCTATGTGGAGATAAAGCCTGAGGGTCTAATTACCCATGCAATCACCAAGGAAATTTTGAAGGAGCACTTAGAGGTCTACTTTAAATATGCTGATAATGATTATGGAGATTTAAAGCGTATTCGAGTAATTGAGCCCCTTGAAATTACTATGATTCGTTGTGGAACATTTGCAGAGTATAGCCACTGTACAGGTGATGCTTTAAGACATATCAAGCCGTCATCTTACCAGGTTTCAGAATTTTTGAGCATACAGGATAGCTGTTATTCAGTTCATAAAAAGGGGGGGCGAATAATTGGGTAGTTTTTCATATATCCCTATAATAGCAGCCTTTTGCTATCTGTTTATGGGAATGACATTTCTAGCATCAAAGAGAACACGTGTAGTAAATGCTTTTTTGTGGATGCTTGTTCTGCTTATATTGTGGTCGGGTGCCTCTTTTTGTATGCGAATACAACTTTGGCCATCTACAAAGGTCTGGTATGATATATCTTTACTAGGTCTTTTAATGTTTCCTTGTGGATTATTAAATTTTGTTTATGAGTTTATAGGTGTAAAGCAAACACCTTTCAAAAAAACTTCTTGTATCTTTCTTTTGTTGATAAATATAATAAATATAGTAACAGGCTTTTTCCTTGCTTGTCCTGAGGTTGTAGAAAAAGAAAATGGTGGATATATTTTTGTTTATCATCCTACATGGGCAGTGTTAATTTTATTTATCATTTGTGTTCTTGTTGTTATTGAAGCAATAGTGATATTATTTAAAAGTAATGGTAATAGCAAAATAACAAGTCAACAGTTTATCCCTATTTTAGCTGGGATTGGGGCTTTGTTGTTGGGGCATATGATAATCATGTTGCCAATTTTTGAAGGAATTCCATTGGATATCGCGTCTGGTGTAATTTATGCTATTTGTCTTTTTTATGCGCTTTACAAAAAACGTATTTTTAGGCTGACACTTCTAATTTCACGAAGCAATTGCTATATTTTATCTGCTATTATATCTGCTTTGTTGTTTGTGAATTTAATATATCCTACTCAGCGATTCCTTGAGGAGTATACCCCTCTATTATCAAAATACAGTGTGCTAATAATTGCACTTCTTTTTACGATAGCAACCAATGTTGTTTACCTAATTCTTAAAAGGTTTATAGATACTGTTTTTGTAAAGGGAGAAATGGTACAAGCTGAGCATTTAAAGCAATTTAGCACAGCGGTATCTAATAGTTTAAGTATTAATCAGATTTTAGACAATCTTGTTGATATAATACATACCACTATTCTTGTTAAACAGGTGTATGTTTGTATTTCAAATGACAAAACGCATGAATTCCCAATTGTACATAGTACAAGCCCCCTTGACCAAAATACATTAGCTTTTAAGCAAGATAATCCTATTGTGAAGTATTTCAAAGAGAACGATGAATGCATCATAATGAAGGATTTCAAGCGCATGACAATGTATAAATCCATGTGGGAAAATGAGAAAGAGCAGCTTTCAAATCTAAAAGTTGAGTGCTTAGTTCCAATTAAATATGAAAATGATTTGGTTGGAATTATATTACTTTCAAATAAAGGGAATAAGATTGATTTTTCATATGATGAGATTAATTTTTTGGATTCAGTAAAAGGAATTGCATCAATTGCAATTAAAAATTCTATGCTATATGAAAAAGCGCTTATGGAATCCAGGATGGATGAGCTTACAGGGCTGATTAATCGAAAATATTTCTATGAAATACTCGATTTAGAGTATAAAAAGAGCAACGGTAATTCACTTGTGTTGACATCCATTAGTCTGGATGATTTTAATTTGTACAATCAGCTATATGGTAATAAAGAAGGAGATATTGCACTGCAAAATGTTGCCAATATTATTAAGACATGTGTAGGAGCAAATGGGTATGTTGCAAGATATAGTGGTAAAGCTTTTTCTGTAATACTTCCAAATTGTGATTTGCTATCAGCAAAAAATATGGCGGAAATAATAAGTGAGCATATTATGGGTATAAATAAGAAATTAGAAAATAATGCCCTAAAAGTACTCACGGTAAGTATAGGAATTTGCTCAATTCCAAATGGTGCGACGACTATAAAACAACTTCTTGACAATGTAGATATGGCAGTTTATCAAGTGAAGCGCAAAGGGAAAAATGG
>DAMDCT010000006.1:37959-40345 GCA_032091455.1 Oscillospiraceae bacterium
GTATTAGGGTTTCCTCAGCAGGCTATCCTATTGAGGGAAAAAAGGTTGATTTTACCGCAAGGGAGGATATTTTCTCAGAGTATGCAAATACAATAGCTGCACTTACTGCTGCAATTGATGCAAAGGATCACTATACATTTAGCCACTCTAAAAACGTTTCATATTACTCAGCGGAGATTGCGGATGCTCTTGGGCTAAATGAAGATACGGTTGAAATTATACGTGAGGCTGCTCTTCTACATGATATAGGAAAAATTGGCGTTTCCGAGGAAATTATCAACAAACCCGGAAAACTTACTCGGGATGAATATGAGATAATAAAGGGACATGTAGAAAATGCAATTGGGATTATTCGACACCTTCCAAGTCTTGACTATGTAATCCCGGCCGTAATTGGTCACCACGAACGTTATGATGGTGGTGGATACCCAAGGAGAATAGCGGGAGAGGATATTCCTCTTTCTGCAAGGATTCTTTGTGTGGCTGATTCATTTGATGCAATGCTATCCTGGAGAAAGTACAAAGAGCCTTATCAGCTAGAGTATGTGCTTAGTGTTCTTGATGAACAAGCAGGTAAACAGTTTGATCCACACCTTGCTCATTTATTAATAGAATTAGTAGAATCGGGGAAAGTTGTCCCTCAACAGTATTCGAGTATGCCTGCGTGATGGATTAGTAAAATGTAGACAACAAAATAAAATTTCATGAGTAACAATATAGCCTTTGATTAGAAAAATATGATTTTATATCACTTAGTGTAAATATTTAAATATTGCATCGGTTTTACATAATCAAGTTGTACTGGCATTAGGGGGAACCTGAATTTGTTAAAATATATTTCGGACAATAAAAAACTATTTTTAGGTAGTTTTATTGTATATTGCATAATATTGATTGCTGGCATAATTATAACAACCATTCCTTATAACTCTACATATGAAGAAAGAGCAAATAAAGTTGTAAAAGTAAGCAAAGGATGGGATGTTTATGAAGATGGTGTTAAAAAAGCAGAATCAAGGAAATTACCATATTCAATATCTAACAAAAAAGCTAAAATAATCGATATATATAATACACTTCCTGAAACAAAGTTCGATAAAAGCATACTTACTACAAATGTATACCAAAAAAATATTTCAATTTATGTGAATAACATTTTGATTTTCAATAGTAAATTTGAACAGAAGAATTATATGCAAGGAACGCCTGGGAGTGGAAAGTTCTTTATATATCTACCAGATGATTACGAGGGAAAATCAGTACATATTCAGTATGAGAGAGTTGTACTCGAAGATTTAGCATCAATAGATTATATTGAGATAAGCGATGCATTGGAAAGACCGCAGCGTATAATTGCTGATAGTAATATATTATTTTTTGTAATAATTGCAGTGTTTTTTATAGGAATTATTTTATTACTAATATCAGTAGCTTATATCAGTATGGGTATGAAAGTATTGGAGCTTATATTTCTATCTTTATTTTACATATCATATAGTGTTTGGATTATGTGTAGTAGTAAGGCTCTTCAATTTTTCACAGATAATCTTGTTTTAATTCACAACTTGGAATATATATCTTTTTATTTAATGCCAGTTGCTATATGGGCTTTTATATGGATAAGTTGCAAATGTTATCGGAAAGTTACTTTGTCCATGATTACTATTATGTCGTCATTCTTTGCAATTTCCCTAACCCTTAAGTTTTTTGGAATTTGTGACTTGTTTATAATTTTAAATATTTTTCATTTACTCCTTATTGTAAATATAATAGCTTTAGGGTTAACAGCAATTCAAGTGTTTACGAGTAAAAATAATTCTTCAAAATTAATCTATGTTGGACTTGCATTATTGTTTGTAAGTGGATTAATAGATTTAGTTAAATTCTATACTGGATTTGGGGTTAAAAATATAGACTTTTTTACAGTTGGCATTTTAGGTATGGGTAGCTGTATTATCTTAAGTTACGTCTATTCTACTAGAGAAAAAATGAAACAACAAATTGAACATCAAATGTATAAAGAACTTGCCTACACAGATGCACTAACCAATGTGAATAGCCGTCTAATGTTTGAGGAAGATATTGAAAATATTCAAAATACAATTAAAGACTATGAGAATATTATATGCATCAGTTTAGATGTAAACAATTTTAAGAAAGTAAATGATAATTATGGGCATCTCATAGGTGATGAGATGTTAAAGATAATTGCAAATGAAATAGATACTGTTTTTACAGGTATGGCAAAATGCTATCGTATTGGGGGAGATGAGTTCTGTTTGATTATTACTAATAGGTTAATATGTGAGATAACTATGCTTTTACATATTCTAGAAGAGAGACTTAATCATAATGAATTTTATTTACCTATTTCAGTGTCATATGG
>DAMDCT010000006.1:40355-44843 GCA_032091455.1 Oscillospiraceae bacterium
TGGAGTGGCAGAATATGATATGTTATCTCACAGCAATTTAAAAGATGTTCTTAAAAGTGCTGACGATAGAATGTATGTAAATAAAAGACATTATAAAGAAGTTTGAATTGAATCAAATATAATAAATATAAAACATAAATGCCTCTGTACGATAATTTCGCACAGAGGCATTTAATATTGTATGCTTTAGCTTAATATAACCACCAGCTATGCTGGTGAGAATTAGATAGCTTTAGCTTCAAACATCGAGCGAAGCGAGCAACTATTGAAAACTGAATTATTAAGCAGACTTCTAAGTATATGATTACCCGTTAACGGGTAGTAGGGCAAGAAATGCAAAAGAAAGTTAGTTCAATGCGTCTTTAGATGCTTGCCAGTAACAAGCCCTTCTAGGGCTTATTCAAGCCTTCGGCTTAGCCGGAGGTCCTGACTTTTACGGCAAAATCTGTTCCATTTCTTCTTATCCTGCACTTATTTGACATTAAGTAAAAATATTTAATTTAATTCAATTATTCCTAACTGTTCTGCAGGAACAGGGTTAGAATGTGGTCTAAAGTATGTATTTAACAATTCGGCCATTTCTGTTTTCTTTAGAGAAATCATAGACAAATTATTCTTTCTTGCAGATTTAATCGGTAAATCATGAAATGTAATGTTGTCTTTAGCTCCATCAATGATGTTCCCATAAAGTGACAAAAGTTCATTTAATGTGAAATCAGTTTCTACTTGTTTTATCATGCTTGGTGCAAGTTTTATAATCTGTAATTTGCCAAGAGAAAACACTTTTTTCATAGTTGCATTCATAAATAAGCGCTGTGTTTGAATACGACCTAAATCTGCATTTGCATATGAATGTCGCTCACGAACAATTGCTTCTGCTTGTTTACCGTTTACTTTTTGCACTCCTTTTTCTATTTTTATATTATCTCCACCAGTAAAAGATACTGGTACGTCCATTGTAACACCGCCAATTGCATCAACAAGTGCAGTAAGCCCGTCCAAATCTAATATTACGTAATGATCGATAGGAATATTAAACATCTTGTTAATACGATTAGCGATTCCTTGGATTCCACCATCTGTTTTTCTGCCATAAATCGCATTGATTTTTCCTGTTGGATAATCATCACCTATATAAGTGTCACGAGGAATTTGTATTATATTCACGTTCTTATTTTCAATATCATAATTGGCAATCATTATAACATCTGTAAGAGTACCTGCACGCTTTCCTTCTTGAGCTTTAATATGATCTACGCCTACTATTAAAAAATTCATTTGCTTTTTCTTGATGCTAACAGGAGTGAGTATGTTATTATCAAGTTTATTGTCACCACTTTTAGAGAAAATTCTAGTATTAAATAGAACTAAATATGCTGTTAGCAATATGCAAAGTGCAATTACAATAATGCAAATGGTCATAATTACTTTGTTTTTTGTTTTTATCTTTTTGCTTTTGATATCAGTATTCTTAAAATTTTGGATAGTCTGTTTGCGAGTTGTTTTATTATTTATCTTCATCATATATTCAACCTTTCATGATTAACAATTCAAATATTATACTCAATCTATAATAAAAAAATTTACTCAAAGCATATTATATCACTTAAATTTCAAATGTAAATGAATAAACAATAAATAAATACATTTAGTATTATTTAACACTTAAAATTCTAATTATTGTTGAATATGAATTTATAAATTATGGATAATGTTACAGATGCATTGACATATTATGAATAAACTATTATAGTGAAATATAAATTTAGTCGAATTGTGCGTGAAATATACTGATAGTTTAATTTATTTGTATGAATTAAACTTTTGTATAATATAAAGATACTTATTTAATCTTTTGAGGGGGTTGATTTTTATAAATATTATTATAGTTAGTCAGCATTATTATCCTGATAATTTTCGAATCAATGATATTGTAAAAGTTTTAGTTTCTGAAGGACACAGGGTTAAGGTTATAACTGGTTTGCCAGATTACTCCACATCAAAAATTCCAAAGGAATATCATTTCTTTAGAAAAAGGAGTGAAACTATAGATGGCGTTAATATCATTAGAGTTCCAACGTTAGCAAGAAGGCATGGATTTATCTGTCGTACATTAAATTATTTGTCTTTTGTTGTATCAGGGTACATATATACTTGTTTCTGTAATAAAAAGAATATTGACGTGATTTTTGTATATCAAACTTCTCCAATTTTTCAAGCAATTCCGGCAATCAATTTGAAAAACAGATCAAAGTCAAAATTAGTTTTATACTGTTGCGACCTGTGGCCTGAATCATTAAAAGCATGGAATGTAAAGGAAAAATCATTACTATTTAAAATTGTTAAAAACATAAGTAAATATATTTATAAAGCTTGTGATTTAATCGCAATAACATCAACACCATTTCGTGAATATTTAAATAACGTTTGTGATGTGGATTTGCAAAAGATAACATATTTACCACAACATGCTGAGGATTTGTATCAGGACATAAAGTCACAATATGCAGACAATAATTGTATTGACTTTATGTTTACAGGTAATATTGGTTCAGTGCAAAATGTGGATTGTATAATTAAAGCCATTTCCCAAGTAAAGAGTGATAAAAAATTTCATGTGCATATAGTTGGTGATGGGTCCGATATGGAAGCATGCGTTAATCTTTCAAAAGATTTAAATATAATAGATAAAATAACTTTTCACGGCCGTCATCCTCTTGAAAAGATGAAAGAGTTTTATTTATTAGCAGATTGCTTATTACTTACTCTTCGTGGTGGAGATTACATAGGAATGACTTTACCAGCAAAATCACAGGGGTATCTTAGCTGTGGAAAACCAATTTTAGGTGCAATTAACGGTGCAGGACAAGAGATGATAAGAATATCTAATTGTGGTGAATGTGTAGATGCAGGCGATTATATAAAACTTGCTGAATATATGGACAAGATTATAGATAACTTTGATTTATATAAAGAAAAAGGAATAAATGGAAGAAAGTTTTATGAAAGCAATTATACAAAAGATTTCTTTATAGAGCAGTTAATAAATATTTTTAAAGGGAGAGGTAACCTAGATGTTTAAAGACAAGGTGCTATTAATAACTGGAGGGACAGGTTCATTTGGAAATGCAGTTTTAAAACGATTTCTAAATACAGATATTAAAGAAATTAGAATATTTTCTCGTGATGAGAAAAAACAAGACGATATTCGCAAACAATACAACAATGATAAAATAAAGTTTTACATAGGAAGTGTACGTGATTTATTAAGTGTTAAAAATGCAATGCATGGAGTTGATTATGTTTTTCATGCAGCAGCATTAAAACAAGTTCCGTCATGCGAGTTCTTTCCGCTAGAAGCTGTGAAAACTAATATAATTGGAACAGACAATGTTCTAACTGCATCAATTGACCTTGGGGTAAAAAAAGTAATATGTTTATCCACTGATAAAGCAGCGTATCCTGTTAATGCTATGGGAACTTCAAAAGCAATGATGGAAAAGGTATTTGTTGCAAAATCAAGAACGGTGCCTGAAAAAGAAACTTTAATTTGTGGTACAAGATACGGAAATGTTATGTGCTCACGTGGTTCAGTAATACCTTTATTTATAGATCAAATCAAGGATGGTAATCCACTTACAATAACCGAACCTAATATGACTCGTTTTATAATGAGTTTAGAAGAAGCTGTGGAATTGGTGCTTTTTGCATTTGAAAATGCACAATCAGGTGATATTATGGTTCAGAAAGCACCCGCGTGTACAATAGCGGTATTAGCTCAAGCAGTAAAAGAATTATTCAATGCAAATAATGAAATAAAAGTTATAGGAATTCGCCATGGAGAAAAGTTACATGAAACTTTGTTAACCAGAGAGGAAGCTACACATGCAATAGACATGGGTGGTTTTTATCGAGTGCCATCTGATAAACGCGATTTAAATTATGAAAAATATTTTAGTGAAGGCAATAATCAATTATTGCTGTCTGATGAGTATAACTCTAGTAATACAAGAATTTTAAATTTAGATGAAGTAAAAGAAAAGCTGTTATCCTTATCGTATATTCAAGAGGAATTAGAAAGTTGGAAAAAGTAGAGTGAAGTATTTAATTATGGGATCTTCAGGAATGGCTGGAAGCACAATATCAGCATACTTAATTAAAAGAGGGCATGATGTAACAACTTATTCTACAACCAGTTCTGAATACAAGAATCATATAACAGGGAATGCATTTGACCAAGATCAATTAAAAAAGATTATTTGTGATGGAGAGTATGACATTATAATAAATTGTATAGGTATTTTGAATCAATCTGCTGAAGATAATAAATATCAAGCAGTATATCTTAACAGTTTATTACCTCATTATATAGTTAGTTTAATTGAAAATAGCAAAACAAGACTAATTCATATGAGTACTGATTGCGTGTTCTCTGGCTTAAAGGGTGATTATTGTGAAATGGATAATAGAGATGGTGAAACCTTTTAT
>DAMDCT010000006.1:44853-49856 GCA_032091455.1 Oscillospiraceae bacterium
GCTATATGGACTGGAGTAACAACGTCAACATTAGCTAAGGCTATGGAGAAAGCAGCTGAGACTAATTTAACTGGACTTTATAATCTAGTTAATAACGATAAAATTAATAAGTACCAAATGTTAAAGCTTTTTAATAAATACTTTAAAGAAGACAAGCTTGAGGTAAATCCAGCAAGAAACGTTAATTTGAATAAATCATTATTAAATAATAGAATAGATTTTGAATTTGTTGTTCCAAGTTATGAAGAGATGATTAGTGAGATGAAAGAATGGGTATATAACAATAAGGAATTATATCCACATTATTTTAAGTGAGGAAACGTATGAAAAAACTAAAATTGATGACCATAGTTGGTACTAGACCTGAAATAATTAAAATGTCAGAGATTATAAAAAAATGTGACAAGTATTTTAATCATGTTCTTGTTCATACAGGTCAAAACTACGACTACACGTTAAATCAAGTTTTTTTTGAGGGCTTAGGATTGCGTGCCCCAGATTATTATCTGGATGTAGTAGGCGATAACCTGGGACAAACTATGGGGAATGTAATATCAAAATCATATGAACTAATGGTTAAAGAAGAACCAGATGCTGTTATAGTACTAGGTGATACAAATTCTTGTTTATCAGTGGTTTCCGCGAAAAGACTTAAAATTCCGATTTTTCATATGGAGGCAGGAAATCGTTGCTTTGACGAAAATTTACCAGAAGAAATAAACAGAAGAATTGTAGATCATACAAGTGATGTGAATCTTTGCTATACTGAACATGCACGTAGATATTTGAATGCAGAGGGAGTAAAAAGAGAACAAACTTATGTTGTAGGTTCTCCTATGGCAGAAGTATTTAAGGCAAATGAGCTGAATATTGAAAATAGTACAGCATTAAAAGATTTAGGGGTTGAAAAAGGTAAGTATATTTTATTTTCAGCTCATAGGGAAGAAAACATTGATATTGAATCCAATTTTTTAGAACTTATGAATGCGGTTAACATTATGGCTGAATATTATAATATTCCTGTTATATATTCCACTCATCCAAGAAGTCGTAAATTTATAGAAATGCGTAATTTTGAGTTTCACCAGAATGTTCGTTCAATGCAACCTTTTGGGTTTGCAGACTATATAGAGTTACAGCGAAATGCTTTTTGTGTAGTTTCGGATAGTGGCACAGTTGCGGAAGAAACTAGTTACTACCATTTTCCAGCTGTATCTGTTCGTACTTCAACTGAAAGGCCAGAAGCCTTAGATAAAGGTAATTTTGTTATAGGTAGTATTACAAGTGAGAGTGTCTTACAAGCTGTCAATATGGCAGTTGAGATGGCAAAAAACAATGAATCTGGTATTACTGTAGAAAACTATGCGGATGAAAACGTATCGGCTAAAGTGGTTAAATTAATTCAAAGCTATGTTGGAATTATTAATCGTATGACATGGAGGAAGTAAATGAATATTCTTGTGGTTGATGTTGCGGCATCTGAAAGTGGCGCTTTAACAATATTAAAGCAATACTATGAGGATTTAAGTAATGATAAAAGTAATCATTACTATTTTTGTGTTAGTACACCAAAACTGAATGATAAAGATAATATTACGATATTATCTTTTCCATGGGTTAAAAAATCATGGCTTCATAGGTTGTGGTTTGATTATGTAGTAAGTGGCAAACTTCTTAAAAAACATAAAATAGATCAAATTTTCTCATTGCAAAATACAGTACTTCCATACACTAATATTGACCAGATTGTATATCTTCACCAGCCATTACCATTTGTAGAGTATAAATATCGCTTATCAGAAGATAAGCGTATGTGGTGCTATCAAAATGTTATTTCACGATTTATTTCACATTCTATTAAACGTGCAAAGCAAATTATCGTACAAACTCAATGGATGAAAAATGCAGTTATTACTAAGGAAAACATATCTCCAGATAAAATTGTTTTAGATCCACCTAAAATAAATGTAGTGATTAAAAATAAATTTTGTTCACATAATTGGACGGGCGATTTTTTTTATCCGGCGAGTAATTTAATATATAAAAATCATTTTATTATTTTAAAAGCATTAGTGATTTTGAAAGAAAAAGGGGAACATGTTCCTAAAGTTATATTTACTTTGTCTGAGGAACAACTTACACAAAACTGTAAGGAATTATATGAAAAAGTGAAAGTATATGTACGCTTAATTGGTAGTGTTTCACATAGCGAAGTACTTGATTATTATAGTAAGACAGTGATGATTTTTCCATCATATATTGAAACTTTTGGTTTACCTTTACTTGAATCTAAAATGGTTGGTTCACCTGTCATAGCTTCAGATTGTGCTTTCTGTCATGAAATATTAGATGAATATGAGAAAGTTACTTTCTTTAATCCATTTGATGCCAAAAAATTGGCGAATATAATTAATAATATGAATGTGGAGAAATAAAATGGAACCAATAGATTTTGTTATAACATGGGTAGATGGTAATGATCCTGATTGGCAAGCTGAAAAGCGTAAATATCAACCAGAAGGTAATACTGATGATAGACCTGTTCGTTATCTTGACTGGGATAATTTACAGTATTGGTTTCGAGCAGTTGAAAAGTATGCGCCGTGGGTAAACAAAATTCATTTTGTAACGTGGGGACATTTGCCAAAATGGCTCAATGTAAATCATCCAAAATTAAATATTGTAAAACATTCTGATTATATTCCTGCCGAATATCTGCCAACTTTTAGTTCCCATCCAATTGAATTGAATCTACATAGAATCGAAGGATTATCTGAAAATTTTGTTTATTTTAATGATGATATGTTTTTGAATGCACCAGTAAAACCAGAAGACTTTTTTAAAAATGGAAAGCCTGTGGATAGATTGGTTTTCGATGTAATGTTTCCTCGTGAGGACCAAATAGCGAGTATTATTTACAATAATACTTGTGTTATTAGTAAATACATAAACAAAAAGAATTTAGTAAAGAAGAATTTATGGAAAATATTATATCCTTTCTACGGAATAGCTGGAATAAAAAATTATTTAACTCTACCATTACCTTGGTTTACAGGATTCTATAATCATCATTTACCTAACAATTTCACAAAATCGGTATTTAATGAATTGTGGGAAAAAGAAAATGAAATTTTACATGGCACTTGTAATAGAAAGTTTCGCAGTAAAGACGATGTTAGCCCATGGCTGATGCGTTATTGGTATTTGGCTCAAGGTCACATAATGCCATGTTCTTATCGTCAAGGCATGATTTTCGAAATTAAGGATGACAACTTAAAACTTTATAAAGCGATTGAGAAAGAAAAATATAAACTAATTTGTTGCAATGATGCAGGCAGATATAATGATTTTGAAAAGCAAAAAGAGCAATTAAGACAAGCTTTTCATATTCATCTTTCAAAAAAGAGTACATTTGAATATGAAGGGAAGTTTTAGATGAACATAGTAAAAAAGGTTAGGATAATAACTGTTCTTCTAACCCCGATAATCTTTTTATTAGGATATCTTTATAAAAATTTTAACGTAATGTATTTAGCGGCTTTTATAGTATTTGTTTGTAATATTATATTTAGTTTAGAAAATGTACGTGAGCGAATTGTTTTCTTATGTTTTAATGGAACATTTTTTCTTTTTTTAATGGGTGTTCAATTTGTTGGATTAATACATAAAAAAAGTTGGTGGGAATTAGGATTACCAGTTAATTCAGTTTATTTTGCGTGCCTATGCGTGTATATATCTTGCCTTTTTCTATATATTGGAGCAAATCTTAGTATTGGGAAAAAGTCAAATACAATAAAGTTGAATTGTATTTCCTATAAAAAAGGTAATCATATTTTTTTAAAAAATTTACAGACAATTGCCTTAGTAGTATATCTCATAGCTGTATTATGCTCATGCTTACAAGGTGTTGAACTACTTAATTTTATGAAAACGCACACATATATAGAGTATTATACAAGTTATGTGTCTATTCAACCAATAATTGTACGAGGATTTATTCAAATAATGCTTCCGTCCATGTGTGTTTTTTTATCAACTCGTCCTACAAAAAGAATAGCATTCACTGTACTGCTTTTTTATTTAATAACTACACTTCCAGTGTTGATTGCAGGCCAAAGGAACCCTACAATGTTAGCTTGTATGTTTATATTTGTTTATTACATTATTCGTGACTATATTCGAGAGCCAAACGAAGAAAAATGGATGGGTAAAATTGAAAAGTCTATTATAATTGCTCTAGTTCCATTAGTTATTATTTTTTTGCTGATTTATACAGAATTACGTAACGGAATATCCATCCAAATGAATAAATTACAAGCTCCTTTGTCAAATTTTTTGGAGGAACAAAGTACAACGTTTAAAGTGTTAGTTAGAAGTTATGGGGTATTCCCTAATTTACCTGATTACGGATATTTTTGGGGACAAACCTATGATAGAATTAGTTCAGTGGGAATAGTAAGACAAATGTTTGATATTCCTATTGTAAAACAAGGTGCAGTCGCTTTAGAACTATCTCATAATTCTGCAACACATTTGTCTTATGCTCTTCTAGGACAAAGATATTTTCAAGGTCACGGAGTTGGGACTTCGTATATTATAGATTTGTTTTTAGATTTTAAATGGGTAGGGATAGCTTTATTTAATTGTGTTTTAGGTAGTATTTCTATTATGATTCCTAAATGGTTTTCAAGACATTGGTTGCTAGGAACTCTTATACTAGCAAATTTAACAACATTGTTTTTTATTCCCCGTGCAAATGCATTGCATTCAATGCAGTTTCTAGTTTCTCCTTATTTCTGGATAGGGGTAGCAATTTGTTATATTGGTGCTTTGTTAATAACCCCTAAGACTTATCAAAGGGAAAGCAAGTATATTAATTTAATATCATCAAAATATATAAAATAGAGTAAGAAGGAGTGAGAACATGGGCAAAGAAATTACATTAAAAGATTTATTAGTTATTCTATTAATTAATCTAAAAAAAATAGGTGTGTTTACAGCTG
>DAMDCT010000006.1:49866-53738 GCA_032091455.1 Oscillospiraceae bacterium
GTTTTATTGTTTTTGATTGTGGGAATAGTTATTGGGTTTATAGGAAGCTTTATTGTTATAGCGTTAATTGAAATAAATTCGCCAATATTAGCAAGTCCGTCTGATATTAGAAGAAGATATAATATTCCTGTATTAGCTGTTATTCCAAAACAAATTGTTATTGTTAAAAATAGCTTTGTTAAAAAATTAATTAGAAAATTAAAGTCACAAGAATTTTGTACAGATAGTCAAAAGCAAATTCAGATTGCAATTAAATCTTTAAAAGTAATATCCAAACAACACAAAGTTATTTTAACTGGTAGTGTTTGTCAAAACGAGAATAAAGAAATAATTGGTCTTTTATGCCAAGATGATGATAGCAAATTGCAATATGGGGAATGTATTTTAGAAGAACCTTATACAATTGAAATATTATCGGATAAAGACGGTGTTGTTTTATTAGAAAAAATAAATGAAACAAATTATGAAAAGTTAAATAGACAAATCTTTCAGTTAGAAGCTTTAAGTAAAGAAGTCTATGGAATAATTTTACTATAAATAAATATTTATAATGGAGAAAATTATGAAAAAGGCAGTTATTGTTTCGGCAAATTATTATCCATATGCAACATCAAATTGCAATTGTATTGAACCACTGATCAATAAATTGATACAACAGGGATGGCAAATTGATATTGTGACAAGTAGAAAAGATACAGAGTGTTTAAAAGAAGAAGTGATTAAAAATGCCACAGTTCATAGAGTTGATGATTACCATACTATTATTTGGAATACTTATAAAAAGCTTAATAATATAGATGCTCCTAAAATTATAAAGAAGGCGATAAAGATATCTTCAGTATTTTTACGTGCTTGTAATCATCTATATACCAAAGCGAAAAAATATCGATATGAAGTATATTGCATGGGATGGGATCAGAGCAAAGTAATAAAAAAGCTTAACCAATTGCATAATGAAAATAAATATGACTTAATTATGTCTGTTTCGTACCCATTTTACCCCCATATTATTGTTCAAGAATTTCTAAAGCAATGTACTTCAAAAATTCCATGGATTGTATATGAAACAGATCCATTTGCATATAATACACCGTCATATGGGAAAAATTCCTATGATAAATATATAGAAATTGAAAAAGAAGTTTTTTCAAATTGTGATAAAATTTTACTTACTCCCGAGTTATATCAGTTTAATCAAACTACTCCTTTAAATAAATATATGAATAAGTGTATATGCTTTCCTTTTCCTAATATGCACCCAATTACATATAGTAAAAACATTATTGAAAGCGTACCATTTGATATGGAAAGAACTAATTTAATTTTTGGTGGTGCACTCTATCCTGATATTAGAAATCCTGAGTATTTATTTAAGATTTTAGGTAAGACGAATTCAAAAATTCACTTTACTGTTATAACATCTAGCAAACCTGATTTTTGGAGTGAATCCTTGAAAAACATGGATGAAAAAGTAAGATTTCTGCCTCATAAAATTAGAGACACCGCATATGATGCTATGCTTCGCTCGGATATTTTAGTTAACATAGGAAATACTGTGACTTTCCAAACTCCAGGTAAAATTTTTGAATATATGGCAATGGGGAAACCGATTATTCATTTTCAAAAAATAGAAAATGATCCTTGTTTGAAATATTTTGAGAATTACCCTATGGTGCTAATTATTGATGAGAGGGAGAACACTCCTTTAGAGCATGCAAAAATCATAGAAGAATTTTGTGAAAAATACAAAGGAAAATCCCTTACTTTTGATGAAGTAGCAAATTACATACCACAGTATATGAGCGAAAATGTTGTTGCTGAGTTTGTGTCAACTGTAAACAAATTGTTAGATTGAGGTAAAATATGCAAAGGAACCAAAAAAGTATATATAATGCTATATCAGCAATCCTGTTAACTTTGTGTAATGGCTTATTTGGACTTATTGTTGTGAAAATGATTTTAGTGCATTTTGGATCTGATTTTAATGGATTAAATTCTACAGCAAGTCAACTTGTTACAATTTTAATGCTTTTAGAAGGTGGATTCACGATTGCTACCAATGTGGCTTTGTTTAAACCTTATGGAAACAAAGATTATGATAAAGTAAATGCAATTATTTCTGCAACAAGAAATACATTTCGGAAAATTGGAGTTTCATCTTTAATAGTAGGTATTGCTTTATCTATTGGATATAGCTTGATTGTAAATACCGATTTATCCCGTTTATTAGCGCTTGCAGTTTTAGTAATGACAATTCTTCCCGTTAGTTTTAATTTTTATTTTGCTACGAAATATAGAATTATTTTGCAAGCAGAACAAAAAGAATATGTGATATCATTTGTAACCCTTTTTACCACCTCATTAGGTTACGTTATTAATATTATTGCTATGCATATGGGATGTACTATGTGGTTTATTCGTTTTACTACAATGGTTTTTGCTATAATAAATAGTTTTATTATAGTATGGTATGTGCGAAGAAATTATCTTTTTTTAGATTTAAAACAAGAACCAGACTATGCTGCTATTAAAGGAACAAAGGATGTTTTCGCTCAGAAATTGACGGGAGTTTTCTACTCTATAGCACCAATTGTTGTTATAACAGTTACTGCAGGCGGAACTGTGCTAGCAAGTGTTTATGCAGTTTATAACAGTGTGTTTATCCTTTTAAAAGGTATTCTGCGTGCAGTTATTGATGCCCCTCGGTTAGGACTAGGAGAATTAGTGTCTGAAGATGAAGAAAATGTATGGGAAGTTTTTAAACAATATCAATTAATTATAATCTTATTACTATTTGCTTTTTTATCTACAGCAACTGTATTAATAATGCCTTTTATAAATATTTATACCAAAGGAATAACTGATGCTAATTATAAACAGCCTGTTATTGCTTTGCTTTTAGTTTTAATTTGTTATTTTGAACTTATACATATTCCTAGCGGACATTTATTAAATATGTCAGGACATTTTAAAAAATCCAAGGACTTTCAAATAGTGAGTTGTTTAATTATGATTATAGGTATAATCTTGACGATATGTTTTAAACTTGGAGTTTACGGTATTCTCAGTACAGTATTATTAACTGCTATTGTTTTATGCGTTTTCGAGATTGGATTTATTCATATGATTTTTTTTAAGGGGAAATTAATGTCTTATTTTCAATTGAGTTTGCCAATACTGTTTATTTCGATTTTTGTAATTTGGATTGAAATGAAGTATATACCTGATCTATCTGGATATTTTGATTTTGCTATAGCAGGTATAGTTATATTTGTTGTGAATTTGTTGGTTGGGTTCTCTATATGCTTAGCTTTTAATTATAAATGCACACTTCAAGTATATCGTAGAACACTATCAGTGATTAAAAATAGATAATTACAATTTATACTGTTTACATAATCAAATTTGAATTAAGTACTATATAACCGTCTAACCACATCCACCTATGCAAAAACTGCTGTCTTCATTTTTTGAAAACAGCAGTTTTATCTTTTATTTAATTAATTCATATTAATTTGTTTGATCTAACCTCGTTTATCAAAGGAAGGGTTATATGCGTAAAAGTTTTTAGCATCAAGTTGTTCTTGAGTTAGCCTTAATGCTTCACCAAAACGTTGGAAGTGAACTATTTCTCTTGCACGCAAAAATTTAATTGGATCACGAATGTCACTATCATCGCACAGTCTTAGTATATTGTCATAGGTAACGCGTGCTTTTTGCTCTGCTGCTAAGTCTTCTACTAAATCTGCAATAGTATCACCAGTAGATTGTAATGTTGCTGCAGTAAATGGGACTCCAGAAGCAGCAACTGGATAAAGACCTGTTGTATGATCTACATAATAAGCATCAAATCCACTTTTCTTAATCTCATC
>DAMDCT010000007.1:0-1992 GCA_032091455.1 Oscillospiraceae bacterium
TTCAAATTACTTGGAAATAATTTTGAGGGTTTTAAGACATGTGGAATACCAATTGACCAAGATGTTTTAAGAAGAGCAGGAATTGAAAATTGTGATGCAGTTGCGGCAGTTAGTTCAGATGACAACATTAACATTATGGTATCACAACTAGCACGTGAGATTTTTAAAATACCAACTGTTTTAGCTAGAATATATGACCCTAAACGTGAGGATGTATTCTCCCATTTTGGTCTACACACAGTTTGTCCTACTAATCTTACTGTTGCGGCTGTACGTTCTGCAATTACTGAAAAGAATAAGCCACAAATGGTTAATTTCGGTTCACACACAATTACATTTAATACAGAAGATATTCCAAAATCACTCGTTGGTAGTCAAGCAGAGGATATAATGTTAGAACCTAATCAATCATTATATGGTGTGATTCATACAGATTTATCCCTTACATTGTATCAAGGTCAAAAATTAAAGCTTGCATTAGGGGATAAAGTTATTATCTCTAATATAGTAGATTAAGGGGTAGTTTGAAAAACAAATTTTTCAAACAAGAATTTTGTGCTTTACGTTAAAATCACAAAGTTCTCAGTCTGGTTACTACCTTATTAAAACTTTAATAGAACATGGACACCATCCAACTCTTATAGAAAATTCAAAAGAAACATGTAAATTTATTGCAAATGACCTTGATGTTCCTATAATTTGTGGAGATGGAACATCTATTGAAACTCTTGAAAGTGCAAACATAAAAGATTGTGATGCGCTAATAAGTGTAACTGGTCAAGATGAAGATAATTTAATAAGCTGTCAACTTGCAAAGAAAATGTTTTCAGTACGTAAAACAATTGCAAAAGTAAACAATCCGAAAAATGCAGAAGTTATGCGTCAACTTGGAATTGATATTGCAATAAGTAGTACCGATAACATCGCAAGGCTTTTAGAGCGTGAGGTTGATACTTCAATTATTAAGCAACTTGTTAGTATTAATCATGGTGAGGCGTCAATCAGCGAGATTGATTTACCAACAAACTATCGTTTAAATGGGAAAAAACTTAGTGAGGTTAAATTACCTAATAAATGCATTATAGTGTCAATTAACAGGGATGGACATACCATTATTCCTCGTGGTGATACTGAATTATTATCAGGTGACTCTATTATGATAATGGCAAAAAATGACACAATGCATTATGTTAAGAAGATGCTAAAACTTAATGAAAAATAAAACAAAAGTCGCCGAAAAGGCGACTTTTTTATATTTCATATAGATAACACATTTTATTTTATCTATCCTATATACTGCTTAATAACTTTAAAATCTTCCTCAGTGGTTAGTTTGAGGTTTTTAATATCTCCATCAACTATCAATACAGGAATATCAAGCTTTAATAAAAGTGAGGCATCATCTGTTACGTCTTTTGCATTTGCTAAAGTTTCGTGTGCATTTAAAATTGTGCCAAGCTTAAAGCTTTGTGGAGTTTGCGCACTAAACATTTCACTGCGTTTTGGTGTGCTATTAATTGTCTTTCCATCAATACTTTGTATTATTGTATCTGTGGATTTAATTGCAGTAACACAAGCCCCATTTGCTTTTACACAAGATATATTTTCAGTAATAATTTTATCAGTTACAAGAGGACGAGCGGCATCGTGAATTAATACAATATCATCATCACTTGCAGTTTTAGCAATTTCAATCAGTCCTTTTAATGAGGATTGCTGTCTTGTTTCCCCACCGATAACAATGCCTTTAAACTTAGTTAAAGTAAACTGTGAATTACATAAAACTAAAAGTCTATCTTTCCAGTCGGCATGACAAACAACATATATTTCATCAATTTGTGCGTGCTTTTCAAAAGTTAAAATTGAGTGCATAATAACAGGCTTATCATTGAGTGGCATAAACTGTTTTGGCAATTCTCCACCCATCCTTAAACCTTGACCACCCGCAAGAATTAATGCGATATTCATATTCATCACCATACCTTTCCACTA
>DAMDCT010000007.1:2002-9950 GCA_032091455.1 Oscillospiraceae bacterium
CCACAATACCATTGTAAAACTATAATTACAACCTATACTCTGTGCAATAAATCGGTGTAACTTGGCATTGGCCAATACTCACTTGATACTATAACCTCAACGCTGTCAACTGCTTTTCTAATCGATTCCATAACTGTTTTTATTCCATCACGGCAATATACTGCATTTTCATGTGTATAAACATTGGTTACTTGGGAAAGTTTTTGCTCTAATATATCACTTAGATTAGTAATATCAGTAATGCCATTTGAGAGTGTGTTTAGACAATTTAAGATGCTTTCGTTATCAATATTAGCTTTTTTAAGTTGATTATAACTTTTAGCAGTTTCACCAGTAAAGCTTATTAAACTTGGAAGTATTTGACGTTTAACCATCTCAAGCATGGTATTAGCTTCAATAGTGATGATTTTAATGTAGTTTTCAAGCATAATTTCATAACGTGATTCACATTCAACTTCGGTTAACACTTTAAATTCTTTTAGTACATCAATGTTTTTAGGGGCAATAATTGCACCAGCCGCATCAACTGTATTGGAAAGATTAGGTAACCCTCTAGTTTTAGCAATCTCAACCCACTCTTGTGTGTAGTTGTTTCCGTTATATATAACTCTGCTGTGGTTTTTCATTATATCTGTAATAATTAGTTTTACTTCATTATCAAAATCTGCTGTTTTTTCTAAACGGGCAGTAATTTCACTGATGCTTTTTGCAACAATTGTGTTCAATACATAGTTTGCACATGCGATAGAGGCAGATGAACCAACCATTCTAAATTCAAATTTGTTTCCTGTAAATGCAAAAGGAGATGTTCTGTTTCTATCACAATCATCTTTTTGAAACTGAGGAAGAGTAGCAACACCAGTTTTTAATATACTGCTAGCTTCAGCAACTGGACGATTACCATTAGCTATATCATCAAGCACAGATGTAAGTTGTTCACCTAAGAAAATTGAGATAATAGCAGGAGGGGCTTCATTTGCACCTAAGCGATAATCGTTTCCAGCAATAGCCGCAGACATTCTCAATAAATCAGCATATTCATCTACTGCTTTAATAATTGAAGATAGTACAACTAAAAATTGCATATTCTCATATGGAGTTTTTCCAGGCTCTAATAGATTAATTCCGTCATCAGTTGAAATTGACCAGTTGTTATGCTTACCAGAACCATTAACAAGTGCAAAAGGCTTTTCATGTAAAAGACAAGCTAGTCCATTTTTCTTTGCTATAATTCTCATCATTTCCATTGTAAGCTGGTTATGGTCACATGCAATATTTACAGTTTCAAATATTGGTGCAAGCTCATGTTGAGCAGGTGCTGCTTCATTATGTTTTGTTTTAGATGAAACACCTAGTTTCCATAGCTCTTCATCAAGTTGACGCATGAATTCAGATACACGAAGTCTAATTCTACCAAAATAGTGGTCATCCATTTCCTGTCCTTTAGGAGGTCTTGCACCAAACAATGTGCGTCCGCAAATTTTTAAGTCTAGACGTGATTCGTACATATCACGGTCAACTAAGAAATATTCTTGCTCAGCGCCAACTGTTGCATTTACACGAGTTGCAGTATGGTTTCCAAAAAGGCGAACAAGTTTAAGTGCCTCTTTTGATATTGCTGACATTGAACGCAATAATGGAGTTTTAGTGTCAAGCGCCTCACCAGTATATGCACAAAAAGCAGTAGGGATATATAATGTACCATCACGAACAAAAGCTGGTGATGTGCAATCCCATGCAGTATATCCTCTTGCTTCAAAGGTGTTTCTTAATCCTCCACTTGGGAAAGATGAGGCATCAGGTTCGCCTTTAATTAACTCTTTACCGGAAAAGTTAAGCATAACACTACCATCTTTTTGGGGTGATATAAAACTATCATGCTTACCAGCTGTTATGTTTGTCATAGGTTGAAACCAGTGTGTATAGTGAGTAGCGCCTTTTTCAATTGCCCAGTCTTTCATTGCATCAGCGACTGTATCTGCAATTTCTGGATGAAGAGAAAGCCCATCATCAATAGATTCCTTTAAGCAAGCATAAATCTTTGCTGGTAACCTTTTTTGCATAACTCTATCATTAAATACCATTGAGCCAAATGAATTAAAGTCAAATCCCATAGTTTTTATCCTCCATTATTGTAAAGCAATATTGATTTGTATGTGAAAATAGAATGTATGTATTATTAAAACTGATTATAAATATATTATAATCAGTTTTAAAATTTATAGTAAAGCAATACCTTTTTGAGCACAAGCGTCAATCATTTCATTAGTCCAAGAAGATGCTTGAACCTCACCAATATGTGCTTTTTGTAGCATAATCATGCATATTCTTGATTGACCAATACCGCCACCCATAGTAAGAGGAAGCTCGTTGTTTAGCAGTTGTTTATGGAAATCAAGTGTGCGGCGATTGTTGCAGTTTGCTTCATTTAATTGATAATCTAATGCCTTAGAGTCAACACGAATACCCATAGAACTTACTTCAATTGCACGGTCTAATAGTGGGTACCAAAGTAATAAGTCACCGTTTAAACTCCAGTCATCATAGTCAGGTGCACGACCATCATGCTTAATTCCACTTGTTAGTTTGTCACCAATCTGCATAATGAAAACAGTTTTATGCAATTTGCAAATTGCATCTTCACGGTTTTTTGGCTCTAGTGTAGGGTACATATCCTCAAGTTCTTGTGAAGTGATAAAGAAAACATCTTCACAAATAAAAGGTTTGATATGACTATATTTTTCAATCAAGCTTTGTTCACTTTGTTTTAAAGCCAAAACGATATTTTTCACTGCATCTTTTAAAGTGTCAAAATTACGGTTATCTTTGCCGATTATTTTTTCCCAATCCCATTGGTCAACATAAACTGAATGAAGATTATCTAAATCCTCATCACGACGGATTGCATTCATATCAGTATATAGACCTGTTCCCTCTGCAAAATCATATCGTTTTAAAGCAAGACGTTTCCATTTTGCAAGTGATTGAACAATTTGAACGTTTTCCTTTGTTTCAAGAATATCAAACTCAACTGGTCGCTCGATACCGTTTAAATCGTCATTTAATCCAGATGTTGCATCTACGAATAAAGGGGCAGACACCCTAGTCAACTTCAAATTATTAGCTAAATTTCTCTCGAAGCTGTCTTTGACAGCTTTTATTGCAATTTCAGTATCTAGTATGTTCAACAGTGATTTATACCCTGTTGGTAGGATAAGACTATTTAGTCCCATATCCATTAACCCCTTTCATATCAAAATTAATTTTTATAGCTATAATATTATCATTTTAAGCCGTTTTTTGCAAGTGATTGAGGCTTGGCTTGCAAAAAAATTTACCTTTTAAACATACATATTTAGAATGCATATACAATGTTTAGTTATTTTTGTTTTTTTAATTATCAACAGTTGATAATAATGGTATTTAAATGTATAATAAATAGAGTACGCGCATAATAAATGTCAAGTACAATAAAAAATGTTGTTTGATTAAGAGTAACTCGTAACAGTAATTATTGCACAATATACTTTAAATATTATAAGAGGTGACATGAATGAGTAACAAAATTTTAGATTTTTTCGACAGTTTAAAAGGAAAAAAAGTCGGAGTAATTGGTCTTGGAGTTAGCCATGATGATTTAATGAGTCTATTGGTGAAAAAAGGTATTAATATAACTTTGATTGATAAACGTTCACCATTTGCAATTGGTGATCATTATCGTACACTCGAAAAACTAGGCGTGCATTTTTGCTTAGGTGAGGAATACCTTGATAGTTTAACTGACTATGATGTAATATTCAGAACACCTGGTATGTATTTTTTAAAGGATGAATTAACTAAGGCTCGTGAGAATGGCGTTATAGTAACTAGTGAGATGGAGGTTTTCCTTGACTTATGTCCTTGTAAAGTGTTTGCCATTACAGGTTCTGATGGTAAAACGACTACTTCAACACTTATAAGTGAAATGTTCAAACAAAGTGGCAAAACAGTACATCTTGGGGGAAACATAGGTAGGGCGCTTTTGCCAATCATTGAGGATATTAAAAGTGATGATATATGTGTTGTTGAGCTTTCAAGCTTTCAGCTTATATCAATGCGTCAAGCTCCAGATGTTGCAGTAATTACTAACATTGCACCAAATCATTTAGATGTACACAAAGATATGCAGGAATATATCGACTCAAAGATAAACATTATTGCACATCAAAATGCATTTTCAAAGACAGTTTTAAACCTTGATAACAAGCTTTGTAGTGATTTAGCACCACTTGTTCGTGGACGTTTATCTTATTTTTCTAGACAAATTATTCCTGAATATGGAACATATTTAGACGAAAACGGCAATCTTTGCAGAGTTAAACATGGAAAAACACGCATTTTGTTTAACAAAGAGGAAATAATGCTGCCTGGTATACACAATGTAGAAAATTATCTTACTGCAATAGCTGCAATTGATGATGAAGTTAGTGATGAGGACATATTAAAAGTTGCAAGGGAATTTGGTGGAGTTGAACACCGCATAGAATATGTTAGAACTGTTGATGGTGTAAAATATTATAATGACTCAATTGCATCAAGCCCAACTAGAACAATTGCAGGATTAAATGCATTTAACCAAAAGATTATAATTATTGCTGGCGGATATGATAAAAAGATACCATATGAGCCATTAGCACCTGTGTTGATTAAACGTGCAAAAATATTGATATTGCTTGGCAAAACTGGTCCAAAGATTGAAGCAGCAGTAAAATCTTGTGATGGATATGAAGAGAGTGGGCTTGAAATTATCTATGCTGATGATTTAGAGGACGCAGTAGATATTGCAAGAAAAATGGCAGTAAAAGGCGATGTTGTAAGTCTGTCACCAGCGAGTGCAAGCTTTGATTTATATAAAAACTTTGAACAGAGAGGACTTCATTTTAAAAATATAATAAACAGTTTAAAGTAACCACACAATAGAACCGTAGGGAACGGTTTTGACCGTTCCGATATGCAAACAACCCACATTAATTCATGAACAAAAATGGAGGATAATTAAATGCAAGAAATTAAACAAAATCTTAAAACTCTTTGCGAAGTTATTGGTGTTTCAGGACTTGAAAACATAGCATCACAAAAAGCTGCAGAACTTTTAAGAGAATTTACTAACGAAGTGACAGTTGACCACTTTGGAAACGTAGTAGGTGTCATTAAATCAAAAAATCCAAATGCAAAAACTTTATTGCTTGATGCTCATATAGATGAAATTGGTATGATTGTTACTGCAATTGATGATAAAGGATTTTTAAAAGTATCAACTTGTGGAGGTTTTGACCGTAAGTTAATTTCAGCTCAAGAAGTTACTATTCACTGTGCTGATAAAGATATAATGGGAGTTGTCGGCTCAAAACCACCTCACCTTGAAAAAGGGGACGAAGCAAAACAAGTGCCTGAAATAGATGATATATTTATTGATATTGGCTTTTCAAAAGAACAAGCAGAGAAACATGTACAATTAGGTGATAGAATTACAATTAAATCAACTTTTAATGAACTGTTAAACAATAGAATAAGCTCAAAAGCACTTGATGATAGAGCAGGTGTTGCCGCTATTTTAGAGGCATTAAGACTACTTAAAGACAAGGAACTTGATGTGAACTTAGTTGCAGTTTTTTCAGCACAAGAGGAAATCGGTTGCGTTGGTGCAAAAATTGCAAGCTATGGAGTAAATCCTGATGAAGCAATAGCAGTTGATGTAAGTTTTGCTTATACTTCTGATGCTGATGAACATAAATGCGGTAAAATGGGCAAGGGCGTTATGATTGGCGTTAGTGCGGTTCTTGACAAAAGAATGTCTGATAAGCTTACGGCTATTGCAAAGGAAAAAGAAATACCATATCAAATCGAGGTTATGGGTGGAAGATCAACAGGGACAAATGCAGACGCTATTGTTATTACAAGAAATGGTGTTAATGCCTCTGTTTTATCTATCCCAGAAAAATATATGCACACACCTGTAGAAGTTGTAGAAATTGCTGATATTGAAGCAGTTGCAAAACTAATTGCAGAATATGCAATTGCTATGAAATCAACAAAGGAGGATAAATAAATGTTTGATAATATTAAAAAACTATGTGAACTAAACGGCATTTCAGGTCGTGAATATAATGTTGCTAATGAAATTGTTGCACAAATTAAAGATATTGCTAACGAATGTCGAATTGATAATTTGGGCAATGTAATCGCATTTAAAAAGGGCAAGAAAACTCCTAAAAACAAAATTATGCTTTCTGCTCATACAGATGAGGTTGGAATGATCGTTACAGGTGTTACAGACGACGGTATGCTACGTTTTGCAACTGTTGGTGGTGTTAATTCTAAGGTTATCTTAGGCAGGGCTGTAAGCGTTTCTGATAGCAATATAGTTGGTGTAATTGGAGTAAAAGCTGTGCATATGCAAAATGATGAAGAAAAGAAAAATGCAATGCCAGAGGATAAGTTGTATATTGATATAGGTGCGGTTGATAAAGAGGATGCCCTTAAACATATTGCATTGGGTGATAGCGTTAGCTTTACTGGCGACTATAAAGAATTTGGCGATGGTTTTATTAAGGCAAAAGCAATTGATGACCGTGCTGGATGCGCAATATTAATTGAGATTATGAAACAGGATTTAGAGTTTGACACATATTTTGCATTTTCAACTCAAGAAGAAGTTGGGCTTCGTGGCGCTAGAGTTGCGGCACATGCAATTGAACCAGACGTTGCAATTATAGTTGAAACTACTGCCACTGGTGATGTTTCAGGTGTAACTGGTGAAAACCGAGTATCAGTAGTTGGTGATGGAGCTGTGGTTAGTTATATGGACAAAAGCACAATTTACGATAAAGGGTTATATGACCTAGCATTCAAACTTTCTAAAGAAAAAAATATTGCTTGTCAAACAAAAACAAAAATATCAGGTGGAAATGATGCAGGTGCAATACATTGTTCTCGCAATGGAGTTCGTGCAATAGCTGTATCAATTCCAAGCAGATACATTCATTCACCAGCAAATGTTGTTAAAAAAGATGATGTTGTTGCAACATATGAAATGGCATTGGCATTGACAAATGCAGTTGGCGATATTTAGTGTATGATAAGACAACTAAATTTTAAAGAGCGTGGAATTATCGAGGGTATTGAAAACACACCAAATGCAATAAAGATAAAAGCCTTGCTAAAAGCATATGGTATGGGATATAACTTCATGAGTTTTTACGCTGATGAAACAGGTGAAATAGTTATAGCGTTACAGGATAATTCTGCAACGCTATATATAAAAGATCAGTCGAAAAAAGATGAAGCACAACAATTTATCAAGCTTATCTCAAAGAGCATTTTAAGCGAACACAAGCTTGATATGGACGGCTATGTTGAGGAAATGGGAAACACTTATGTGTGTGATAAAATACAGCCAATAACTCTAGAGCATGTTTCAAATGAGTTACAAGACAGCTATAATGTGTTGCACAAAATATTTGACCATTCAATAAACTCAACCACGTATCAACGTTGGTATACAGACATGTCACACCGTATTCGTCACGATATGACAAAGGTATATACACATAAAGGGTTATGTTCAGCAACTTCATACTGCAATGTAGAAGGGCAACTTCTACTTGTACAGGTGGGAACATTAAGTCAGGCAAGAGAACAAGGCTTAGCCAAAAAACTAATCCATCATGTAGCAACTGACCAACAGCCGATTGATAGAATTGTTTTATTAAGCCAAGACGAAACAAGCAATAAATTTTATGAGAAAATTGGATTTGAGTTGTTAGAGAATTGGTATTACTACACCAAACCGTAGGGAACGGTCTTTACCGCTCCGTTGTGTAACAATTATGAATCAAATATGTAATTACCACAACTAAAACAACAACGATTAAAAATTTATGTTTATTTGCAAAATGGTTTGTATTTT
>DAMDCT010000007.1:9960-13288 GCA_032091455.1 Oscillospiraceae bacterium
ATTACAATATGTACCCAAAACTCTCATTCTCTACGAAAGAAGTGACTATAATAATGGAAAAAATACTTGCTATAGGGAATAGTTTTTCACAAGATGCAACAGCATATTTATACGATATTGCAAAACAAGATAATGTAGAAATTAAAGTTGTAAATCTTTATATTGGAGGTTGTTCACTTCAAACGCATTATGAAAATGCAATGAATGACATCAAAAATTATACTTATGAATTGAATGGACAGACAACACAAAGGCTTGTATCGATTAAAGAATCCCTATTAGAAGATGATTGGGATTTCGTTACAATGCAACAGGCCAGTCATTATAGTGGAATTGAAAAAACTTATTTTCCTTATATTAAGGAATTATCAAATTATGTGGGGAAGTATGCACCTAATGCAAAACAGTTAATTCATCAAACATGGGCATATGAAATAGATAGTGACCATAGTGAATTTTACAGATATAATAACAATCAGATAACAATGTATAATGCTTTAAAAGATGCGTATTTAAAAGTGACAAACGTACTTGGACTTGAAATTATCCCTTGTGGTGATGTAATTCAAGCGTTAAGGAATATTAAGGAGTTTGATTATGCCAATGGTGGTCAAACACTATGTCGTGATGGATTTCATATGCATTTGATTTATGGAAGATATGCAACAGCGGCTGTTTGGTATGAAAGTATTCTTGAAAAAAGTATTATGTCAAATACATATATTCCTCCTCATAATGATGATTTTAATGAACACCTAATTGATATAATCAAGAAAATTACTCATGGATTATGTGCAAAATAAAATAATATTAATGTAGTGGTAAACAATGTTCGCGCTTATTTACCTGATAAAATTGCCTGTATGGAGGATGCTAAATGATTTTAGCAGAAGTATGTTTGTTGACAAATAATGTTATACAATTAGCTGGTTTTTATAAAAAAGTTTTAAAAACAACATCATATAGTGAAGATGAAATTCATCAAGCACTAATGGTAAAAGGTATTTCATTAACCATATATAATGATGGAACAATGAAAAATAATTCTAATCAAAATATGTGTATCTCATTTACAGTTGATAATGTTGATGATGAATATGAAAGACTAAAGCAAATAGGTGTAAATATTATTGACCCACCTACTACAAGACCATGGGGAGCAAGAAATATGCATTTTTGTGACCCTGACGGTAATCATATATATTTTAGAAGTATTCTTATATAGATTATTGGAATTATGAACACAACCCGTAGGCAACGGTCTTGACCGTTGCGACTATCTACACACATATCGAAAGGAAGATTTTCATCACATTATGTTATGGAAATCATGGAAACTAATATGATAAAAGAAAACTTTAACATTAGTGATGAATTAATAGAACTAAGCAAAAAGGCAGAGGAAAAATGCAAGGATAGTTTCGCAAGAATGGGTGAAATTGCATTATATAATGAGGCTAAAGTGCTTAATGCCTTTTCGAAATGCAAAGTCAGCGAATCGCATTTAAGTGGTAGTACAGGATACGGCTATGGTGACCGTGGACGTGAAGTGCTAGACCAAGTATTTGCAATGGCAGTAGGGGCTCAAGATGCACTTGTGCGTCATAACTTTGTATCTGGCACACATGCACTAAGCGTGTGCTTGTTTGGCGTGTTGCGCACAGGTGACACAATGGTATCAATTACAGGCAAACCATATGATACTATGGAAGAGGTAATTGGCATACGTGGTGAAGGAAACGGTTCGCTTAAAGATTTTGGTGTAAATTATAAACAAGTTGATTTAGACGAAAACGGTGAGCCTGATATTGAGGGTATAAAAAAGTCTGTTGTCGGTGCAAAAGTTGCATATATTCAACGTTCAAGGGGTTATTCACTTAGAGAGTCACTAACTGTTGAAAAAATAGGCGAAATAGCATCAGCATGCAAGGCTGTAAATCCAAATGTAATTGTAATTGTTGATAACTGCTATGGCGAGTTTGTGGAAAAACAAGAGCCAACTCAAGTGGGAGCAGATTTAATTGTAGGATCACTTATAAAGAATGCAGGTGGTGGTATTGCACAAACAGGTGGATATATTGCAGGTAGAGCAGACTTAGTTGAGTTATGTTCTTATAGATTAACTTGTGTTGGAATGGGTAAGGAAGTTGGCTGTACTCTAGACCAAAGCAGAGGTATGTTCATGGGACTTTTCTTTGCACCATCAGTAGTTTGCAGTGCAATAAAGACATCAGTATTTGCACTATGCCTGTTTGATATGATGGGATACAATGTTTACCCTGCATATGACGCATATAGGACTGATATAATTGCGGCAATTGAATTGAAAACACCAGAGAACTTAATTGCATTTTGTCAAGGAATACAAAAGGGCTCGCCGATTGATTCATTTGTAACACCAGAACCTTGGGCAATGCCTGGATATGAGAGTGAAGTTATTATGGCGGCTGGTGCGTTTACAATGGGCGCTTCAATTGAACTTTCAGCAGATGCGCCACTTAGAGAGCCATATGCGGTATGGCTTCAAGGTGGATTGACTTATAACACAGGAAAGCTTGGAATTCTTTTAGCCGCTCAATCTATAAATAAGTAGTTCATAATTACAACAAAGTGATGATATTGAAATATAAGGTAAAATTATGTTTCAATTTATATCTATTATCATATTATAAGAGCTTTTTTTACTTATTCTTCACAAATATGACACAATAAAAAAAATAGGAGTGATATAATATAAATGTACTTTTAACTGGTTCATTTTTGAATTAGTATTGCAAACATAAAAGTGCATTTTCTCTATCCTCAATATATAAAATTGTATTATTAAAAGCAGGAGCACAGTGCGTTGTGTTCCTGCTTTTAATTTATTTATGTTAAGTATAAAATAAGTTAGTAAAAAAACTTTACAAATAGCATCACAAACTATTGCAATTAATAATTATTAACGATATAATTAATTTGTAAGTTGATAAATCACTAATTTCAAACCTTAACATTACCCAGTGAATAATGTTGAGTAAAGAGTTTAAAATCATATGTCACTGGAGAAAAGAGTTATTATGAAAATACTATCATTAGATATAGGTGGAACTGCAATAAAATCAGCATTAGTTGATGAAAATGGCAATATTGGGAATTTAAAAGAATTTGAAACCAACGCAAAAAATGGCGGACCATATGTAGTAAAACGTGCAATTGAAATTGCGCATGGATATGAAAAGTTTGATAGAATAGGTATTAGCACGACTGGACAAGTTAATAGTCGAGAAGGCATTATTGTATATGCTAACGAAAACGTGCCAAACTACACTGGTACAAATGTTAAAGC
>DAMDCT010000007.1:13298-17696 GCA_032091455.1 Oscillospiraceae bacterium
TGAAAAAGAATTTAACGTGCCGACTTTTGTTGATAATGATGTAAACTGTGCGGCAATTGGCGAAACCCATTTTGGAGCAGGTAGAAAGCATAATGACCTTTTGTGCGTGACATATGGGACAGGCATTGGCGGGGCAATAATAATTAACCGCAATATATACGGTGGAAGCAGTGGCGTTGCTGGTGAGTTTGGGCATATAGTTACTCATCCTCAAGGTAAACTTTGTGCTTGTGGGCAATATGGCTGTTATGAGCAATATGCTTCAACCACTGCACTTGTAAGAGAGGCGAAGCTGTACAGAGAAGATTTAACTTCAGGACGCATTATATTTGCTGAGTGGAATAAGGGAGATGAAAATATAAAACAAATCGTTGATAATTGGATTGATGAAATTGTAATTGGGCTTGTAACGCTTATACATATATTTAATCCTAATGCACTTATTCTTGGTGGTGGAATTTTATCAGAAAAATATATAGAAGATGAAATAAATGAAAGAATTTACAAAAAGATAATGAAAAGTTATACAAAGTTTGATATAGTTAGAGCAGAACTTAAAAATACAGCAGGACTTTTGGGAGCATCATATATCGCCCTAAATTCATAAGGAGTATATTATATGGAAAAACAAACACCGCCTGAAATCAATGGAACTCTAAGAAAATTTATGCTCAAAGTACCAACAGTTATCGACAATTGCAGTGGTATCAAAATATTTGGTAAGCTAATTAAATCAATTGTTTTTAGCACAGATATATCTATACTTAGAAATGTGAACAGTGATGCAGTAATCGCAGTGTATCCTTTTACTCCTCAGCCTATCATAACTCAAGCTATTATGATGGCAACTGATAAGCCCGTATTTTGCGGCGTTGGTGGTGGCTTAACCCAAGGGAAGCGTGTTCAAAACCTTGCACTCCATGCGGAGTATCAAGGGGCAACTGGTGTTGTATTAAATGCGCCTACATCAAACGAAGTACTAAAACGTGTTGCAGATACAGTTGATATCCCTGTAATTATTACAGTTGTAAATGGGAATGACGATATAGCCGCTCGTATAGAAAATGGTGCATCCGTTTTTAATGTTTCAGCAGCTGCAAAAACCCCATGCATTGTGGCAAAGATAAGAGAGTCTTATCCTAATATCCCTATAATTGCAACAGGTGGACAAACTGATGAAAGCATAATGGCAACAATTAATGCAGGAGCAAATGCAATAACATGGACACCACCAACAAGTGGTGAGGTGTTTAAAAGCATAATGCAAGCATATCGTGATGGACAACCACACCCATAAATTATAGTAGGGACGCCATACTTGGCGTCCGTTTTTTTGAAATATCTAAACAAAGGAGGATTATAACTTGATAACAATTCCTAATATTGTGCAAAAAGCAATTGATATGTTAGAAGAAAAAGGCTATGAAGCTTATGTTGTTGGTGGATGTGTACGTGACATTATAATTGGAAGAATTCCTTATGATTTTGATATAACAACCAACGCAATGCCATATGTAATTGAAGATGTTTTCAGTAGTTATAAAACTCTTGATATAGGTAAAAAGCATGGCACGATAACGGTATTTATGAATAAAGATATGCCAATAGAAATTACAACATATCGTATTGATGGAGATTATAACGATAGCCGTCATCCCAATGAGGTACACTTTACTAGTAACCTAAAAGACGATTTAAGCCGTAGAGATTTTACAATCAATGCGATTGCGTATAACAGTAAAAGAGGAATTGTAGATTTATTTAGTGGAATAGAGGATATTAACATCCATACTATTCGTACAATTGGAAATGGAGAAAAACGATTTACGGAGGATGCACTCAGAATAATTCGTGCGTTTAGATTTTCCGCCCAGCTAGGGTTTACAATAGATGATGAAACATGTAATGATATATTGAAAACCGCAAATCTTTTGAGCAATATCTCAAAAGAGCGTATCCAGTCAGAATTTTCAAAAATACTTACTTCAAGTAACGCCGAACAAACGTTAGTTTTGATGGAAAGCTTAAATGTACTCAAGGAAATAATACCTGCACTTTATGTTAAAAAAACTGATTTGAGTACTGCTTTTAGTGCAATGGGAAAAAGTGAAAATATACTTGCTGTAAGGCTTGCACTGCTGTTTTGTGATATTGACAATGGAGAAAGGATTGCAAGCGACAGTTTAAAGTTATTAAGATATGATAATGCCACGATAAAAACAGTAATTCAACTTATTCAATACTGTAATATTGAAATAAAACAACAACCTATTAATGTTAAGCAATGGCTTAATAAACTATCGTTAGACGTGTTTTTGTTACTCCTCACTTTAAAAAAAGCAAGGCGATTAGCAAATGAAGAATGTGTTGAAATCATTGATAATCTTCATAAAATTGTAATGAGGATTATCAATGAAAATGAATGCTATTGTAAAAAAGACCTAAAGATTAATGGTGATGATTTAATCAATCTAGGATATAAAGAGGGAAAAGGTATAGCGGAGATTTTAGATAGCCTTTTAGAACTGGTTATTGAGGATAATAGTTTGAATACAAGAGAAAAACTGATAGAGATTGTTGAGGATAATTAACACAAAACAAAGGGCACAAATTTTCGTGCCCTTTTACCTATTCAACTATTTTACTTATGATATTTTCCATTTGCATTTATTTGAAAGCTTCTATAAACTTGCTCTAATAGCATTACACGTGCAAGTTGGTGAGGAAATGTCATTTTTGACATAGATAGTTTGAAATCTGCTTTATTCTTTATTTCGTCATTTAACCCATATGAGCCACCAATGACAAAACTTATTTCACTTGTTCCGTTAAGCGAGATAAAACTAATTTTTTCTGCAAGTTCCTCAGATGATAAGTTTTTGCCTTCAATACACATTGGCATTACATAGCCTTTTAGCTTAGCAAGAATTGATTGCTCCTCAATTTCAATACACTTTGAAATTTGGGAGTCACTTGGATCGTTTGGAAGTTTGCTTTCTTGAAGTTCAATCAAATTTAATTTACAAAATGCGCCTAAACGCTTGATGTATTCTGCCTGTGCGTCACGCAAATAAGCCTCTTTTAATTTTCCGATACAGATTATATTTATTGTAATCATATACTATACCTCAATAATTTCGCCAACGCATTTTACTGGGGCAATTGACAATATGTAGTCTTGATTATGTATTGCACCAACGTTTGATAGTTCGCTCAATGCAGTTTCTAATGCAAGATGAGGGCGATTGTTATTCTCGCTTAAATGTCCTAATATAAATTTTGTTGTACCATCAGCGAGCAATCTAGTAAGTGTTTGGCTACACATTTTATTAGAAAGATGTCCGTTATTTGCAGAAATTCTCTGCTTTAAAAAGTAGGGATAATCCCCATATGTAAGCATAGCATCATCATAATTTGACTCTAGTAAAATGAAGTCACTGCCTTTTAGGTTATCATATACATCATCCGGCATATGCCCTAAATCAGTGCAGACACAAAGCTTTTTATCATCATTTGTAGTTATTTTATAGCCTAATGAATGAACCGAATCATGTGGTGTAGTAAATGCAGAAACTTCAAAATCAGCAATTGATACACTTTTTTTATTGATTTCATTTAAATCAGATGTACCATTAACAAGATTTTTTTCAATCAGCTGTTGAAGTGTTTCTCTTGAGCCATATATAGGAACGTTTATTTTTTTCAAAATTGTAGTTAAACCTTTTGTATGGTCTGTATGTTCATGTGTAATAAATATTGCTTTTATAGCATTAAGCTCAATATTTTGCATTTGCAAATGGCTAGTGAAATTTCTAATTCCAATACCAGCATCAATTAAAACTCCGCTATTTTTGTCACCAATATAAGTCGAGTTGCCCTTTGACGAGCTGCAAAGTGGATATACATATGCCATTTGTATAAATCATCCTTTCGCGGATTATATGGATAATCCTAATTACATTTAAAATTGTAATTACAAATTTTTATAAAACCGCATAAATCAAAGCTTTTATAAAAATAGTTAAGGTGTATTTTAAAGGGAATTAGGATAAACTAAATTGGACGTACACAAGGTACGCCCTCATAATTGTTATGGTAGTTGATTATAAAACTTGTTCAAGTGCATTATCAGGTTTAACTATCTTTTTAATATCAGCACCCAAGTGACGAAGTTTCAATTCGATATTTTCGTATCCACGCTCAACATGATAAATATCTTCAATTTCAGTAATTCCCTCAGCAGAAAGAGCCGCAATAATAAGTGCCGCGCCTGCTCTTAAATCAGTTGCTTTTACAGGAGCACAAGTGAAATTCTTTATACCCTCAATGATGGCAACTCTACCATCAACAGAAATGTCAGCACCAAGACGTCTAAGCTCATCCACATACTTAAAACGA
>DAMDCT010000007.1:17706-19195 GCA_032091455.1 Oscillospiraceae bacterium
GTACCCTCACTTAGGCATAGCAATACACTGATTTGTGGTTGCATATCAGTTGGAAAACCAGGGTGTGGCATAGTTTTTAAATTAGTTTTTAATAAAGGACGTTCGCCGATAACTCTTATGCTATCATCATATTCAACAACGGTTACGCCGATTTTTTCAAGTTTTGAAGTAATAGATTCCAAATGCTTAGGTATTACGTTTTTAATAAGGACATCACCTTTAGTGACAGCCGCCGCTACCATGTAAGTTCCAGCCTCTATTTGGTCTGGAATAATGGAGTATGAAGTACCATGTAATGATGCAACACCTTTAATTTTAATAACATCTGTACCTGCGCCCATAATGTCAGCGCCCATTGAGTTTAGGAAGTTGGCTAAGTCAACAATATGAGGTTCTTTTGCAGCATTTTCGATTATAGTTTGTCCAGTAGCTAAAACGGATGCAAGCATAGCATTAATTGTTCCGCCAACAGTAACAACATCAAAGTAAATATGCGCACCAACTAATTTATCAGCTTTAACATTAACCATACCTCTGTCTAAATCCCAGTCAGCACCAAGTGATTTAAAACATTTTAAATGTTGGTCAATAGGTCTAACTCCAAAGTCACAACCACCAGGAAGTGCAACTCTAGATTCATGGAATCTTCCTAATAAAGCACCTAAAAAATAGCAGGACGCACGCATGTGTCTTGCCTTCTCATATGGTACCTCTGGTGAGGTTATATTTCTAGTATCGATTTCAATAGTATTTTTGTTTATGATTTTTATGTCTGCACCCATTTCGCTTAATATTTTTATAGTAATCGAAACATCACTGATGTTCGGTATATTTTCAATAATACAAGGGCCATTAGCTAGGATGGTTGCAGGTATAATCGCAACTGCTGCATTTTTAGCACCGCTGATTACAACTTCACCATGAAGCCTTTTGCCACCTTTTATAACATATTTTTCCACATTATATTCTCCTTTATGTGTAATATAGTTAGTATACCACATACTATTAAAAAATAAAAGTTTTTTTTCTATAAAGTGTAAACAAATCACAATTCCAAATACGTTTCTATACAGTTTTAGTTTTGTGCAATTTAAATAAAGTTATGCAATAAAATTTGGATGAGTATTTTTTATTTAACAATATAATTATAGAATTTTTTTAATGTTTAGTCTATGATATTAGTGTCTAAACAATAAGATGATATATACATGTTAAAATTATGCTTCATGATATATTACCTTTTTAAAATGAAAAAGTTAGGAATGGTTAAAGTTATGAAAATTAAAGACTATACACAATATGTAAACACGAATATTGGCACATATGGACATATGCTAACGGCTTGTTCTCCTGCTGTTCAATCTCCTCATGGCGCAGTGCAGATAGCACCAGTTTTTGCACCAGGAGTAAAGGACTTTTATACTTCAGATAAGATTTACGGCTTTAAAGCTGGCAATGCAATTGTAATGCCAACATCAAACAATGAAAG
>DAMDCT010000007.1:19205-21304 GCA_032091455.1 Oscillospiraceae bacterium
TTTTATGATTTAGCAAGCATTTTTGATCATGATATTGAAACTGCACGTCCACATTTTTATGATGTTTTGCTTGAAGATTATAATATTATGGAAAAACACACTGCATATAAAAATTATGGAGCATTTAAATTTGAGTTTGAGCAAAAAAATGATTGTTACATAGTAATATATGTTAAGCAATGTAATGACTTTAAAGTTGAGGACAATAAGTTATATACTCAAGGTCTTGGAACAAGAGGTAAATGTTATAATTTATTTGTTTTTGATGAAATAATTTCAATTGAAAATAAGAAAACCAAAACACCACAAGGTTATGATCCTAAAATTCTAGATGAAACAATTACATTCAAAATAAAAATTAATTCTGACAAAACACTAGTTAGATTTACAACTTCAACAATTGGATATGACAGCTGTGAAAAAACATTTAAGAATTTTGTTGAAGATAAAAATTTTGATGATATTAAAAATCAGTGTCATAATGAATGGAATGGTCTTCTTGCAAAAATAGATGTTAGTGGCAAAGATGAGGATAATAAAATTGCATTTTACACAGCTTTTTATAGAAGTGTTTCAAGAATGCACTGTTATAGTGAAAATGGTGAATATTTAGGATTTGATAAAAAAATTCATAGCAATGATGGACATGAATATTATTGTGACGATGGTATATGGGATACATATCGATGCGCACACCCACTTCAACTTATAGTTGAGCCAAAAGTACATGAGGATATAGTTAATTCTTATCTTAGAATGTATACCCAAAGTGGATGGCTTCCACGCTTCCCATACATGGACGGTAATATTCCTTGTATGCTTGGACATCATACCGTTGCAATGCTTGCAGATTCGCTTGCAAAAGGTGTTGATTTTGATATTGAATTAGCATATGAAGCGGCATATAAAAATGCAACAAAACGCACTATGCTACCTTGGAAAGATGGCGAAGCTGATGAGCTTACAAAGTGTTACTATGAAAATGGATTTTTCCCTGCATTAGATGAAAATGAGGAAGAATACTTTGATGGAGTTCATGAGTTTGAGGATAGGCAAGCAGTTGCAGTTACAATGGAACATGCTTATGATGATTGGTGTATGGCTCAAATTGCACAATATCTTGGAAAACAAGATGATGCAGAAATGTTTTTAAGACGTGCAAAAAACTATCAAAATGTATTTAATAAAGAAACAGGTTTTGTTCATCCTAGAATGACAAATGGTGAACTTACTAAGGAATATAATCCTAAACTTTGTGGTGGACAAGGTGGAAGAAAATACTTTGCAGAAAACAATGCATATATCTATAATTTTAATGTTCAACATGATGTTGATGGAATGGTTTCAATGTATGGTGGCAAGGAAAACTTTATTAAAAAGCTTGATAATTTATTTATTGAGCAATATGAAGTGCCAAAATATTATTTCCTAAAACAATTTCCAGATGCAACAGGATTAATGGGGCAGTATTGTCAAGGCAACGAGCCAAGTTTTCATATTCCATACCTATATAACTATGTGGGACAGGCATATAAAACACAAAGAAAAATCCATGAGATAATTAAACTATGGTATACAAATCATCCATTAGGTATATGTGGTGATGAAGATGGTGGCGCGATGTCAGCATGGCTTGTATTCTCTGCGATTGGTTTTTACCCAGTATGTCCTGGCACAAGCGAGTATGCAATAGGTAGCCCAATATTTGATAATGCAACTATTACACTTGATAATGGTAAGACATTTACTATCATTGCAAATGGTGCAAGTGAGAAACTCAAATATATTCAAAGTGCAACACTAAATGGCAAACCTCATAATAAAGCATTCTTTAACCATGCCGATTTAATGAATGGTGGAGAGCTAGTGCTTACAATGGGAGAAAGACCCAATAAGAGTTTTGGTGTATAATAAAGCAAAAAGGGGAAAGTTATTTTCATAACTTTCCCCTTGAAATATATATTATAGTGCTACAAATCCTACTTTTTTATAAACCTTTTGAAGTGTTCTATCTGCAAGTCTTGATGCTTTTTCAGCTCCGTCTGTGTAAGTCTGTTGAAGATAAGCTTTGTTATTAGATAAACGGTCAAAGTTTTCTC
>DAMDCT010000007.1:21377-47942 GCA_032091455.1 Oscillospiraceae bacterium
AGCGGCATAATCAGCCCCTGTCATAACGGAATAGATTGACATTAGATTATTAATGCCATCTTTGCCGTCAGCATAACGAATATCAGCGTCACTATCTGTAACTGCACGTTTGAATTTCTTTACAATGGTTTCTGGTGCATCCAATATGCTAATGTAGCCATTTATGTTATCATCAGATTTAGACATTTTCTTAGTTGGGTCAGCAAGTGACATAACCTTTGCGCCAAGTTTTGGAATGTATCCATCTGGTACTTTAAATGTATTTCCACAAACAGTGTTAAAACGAGGTGCAATATCTCTAGCAATTTCAAGATGTTGTTTTTGGTCAATACCAACTGGAACTAAGTCAGCTTGATATAAAAGAATATCAGCCGCCATTAAAACAGGATAAGTAAATAGTCCTGCATTGATATTATCAGCATTTTTTGCACTCTTATCTTTAAATTGTGTCATACGAGAAAGCTCGCCAAACTGTGTAAAGCAAGATAAAACCCAGCTCAATTCTGCATGTTGTTTTACATGACTTTGAATAAAAGCAATACTTTTGTTAGGGTCAATTCCACAAGCTAAGATAAGGGCAAACATATCAAGAGTTTGTTTTCTTAATTTTGCAGGGTCTTGTCTAACTGTAATTGCGTGCATGTTTGCAATGCAATATGCACAGTTGTATTCATCTTGCAATGTGTTCCAGTTTCTAATTGCACCAATATAGTTTCCCAGTGTAGGAATACCGGTTGGTTGTATTCCACTAAGGATGATTTTCTTTTTTTCGTGAATTTGTTCTTGTATTTCTGCCATGATAAAAGCCTCCTATATTATTTCGTGTGTAAGTTCGCCTAAGATTTCGACACCTTTTATAATTTGCTCGTCAGTTGGAGTTGAGTAGTTTATTCTAAATGATTGAGTTTTATATTCTTCACTTGGTAAAAATGCATTACCAGGAACAACAGCAACTTTATTTTGCACCGCACGTTTGCAAAAGTCCATCATATTCACATTTTCAGGTAGGGTACACCATAAGAACAATCCACCCTCTGGTTTTGTATATGTGATTTTAGGATTTAAGTATTGATTTAAATTATCAAGCATTAAATTACATTTATTTTTATATATTACTCGAAGTCCTTGAATATGTTCTTCAAAGTTGTAATTTGACATAAACGATTCACAAATCATTTGTGCTAAGATGTTAGTATGAACGTCACTTGCTTGTTTGCAAACAACAATTTTTTGTATAATATCTTTAGGAGCACATACATATCCTACTCTAAGACCTGGAGATAATACTTTTGAGAAACTTCCACAATAAATTACAATACCCTCTGTATCAAGTGATTTAATTGATGGAATATCATTTCCAACAAAACGCAATTCACCATAAGGGTTGTCCTCAAGTATCATTACGCCATATTTTAAGCATAAGTCATAACAAGCTTTACGCTTTTCAAGTGACATTGTAATACCTGTTGGGTTTTGGAAGTTTGGAATTAGATAAACAAGTTTAGTATTAGGGTTTGCCTTTAATTCAGCTTCTAAGCCCTCAATTGAGATACCGTCATCTTCAACAGGAACACCAACTAAATTCGCATCATATGATTTGAATGAATTAAGACTTCCAACAAAGCTTGGATTTTCACAGATAATTGTGTCACCTGGATTACACAAAACTTTACATGAAATTTCTATTGCTTGTTGCGCACCTGATGTGATTACAAGCTCATCAAAGTCATTACCGATATTGTGACGTGTTTTTAAATCTGATTTCAGTCTATCTCTAAGTGGAGTATATCCTTCAGATACACTATATTGAAGTGCCGCAATTGGATTTTTAGTTAGAATATCAGATGTAATTTTTTCAATTGCATCAACTGGAAATGCTTCTGGTGCAGGGTTTCCTGCCGCAAATGAAATAACAGTCGGATCAGCTGTGAATTTAAGTATTTCTCTAATAGCGGAAGCTTTAAGCCCAGCCATTCGATTAGCAAATTCGTAGTTCATAGATAAAACTCCTTTGTAATATATAATAATGTAAATATTTAAGTGGATAAAAACCTCTATTATTACAGTTTATCATATTTAATATTGTTAGTCTACCATTTTATGAATAACAAAGTTAATCACGATTTACATAATAAACGAAAATGTATTGCAAATTTCTATAATTATTAGTATAATATATACAATTATTAGTAATTCAGTTTAGGAGTGAACGCATGAACTTTTTAAAGTATAGGTGCAAAAACAATTACATCAATATATTTATACTGGGATTTATAACAGCTTTTGTGATTTTTATACCTTTTATAATTTACGATAATGGACTTTTCCTTTATTATGGTGACTTCGATGTTCAACAGATACCATTTTACAGGCTTGCTCACGACGCAATACGTGAAGGCAATATAATGTGGAACTGGAATACGGATTTAGGTGCAAACTTCATTGGCTCATATTCATTTTATCTTTTAGGAAGTCCGTTTTTTTGGATAACGCTATTATTTCCAAGTACAGCAGTACCATATTTAATGGCACCCCTACTAATGCTAAAGTTTGCACTAACAGCAGTAACTGGATATGCATATATAAATCGTTTTACAAAGTTTAAAAACACAGCAATGATTGGTGGACTAATTTACGCATTCAGTGGATTTAACGTATATAACATATTCTTTAACCACTTTAATGAAGTCGTGCTTGTTTTCCCACTACTGTTAATTGCTTTAGAAGAACTTGTTATAAACAACAGGCGTGGTGGATTTGCACTTTGTGTCGGTCTTTGTGCAATGATAAACTACTATTTTTTCTTTGGACAAGTTATTTTTGTAGTATTGTATTTCATTATAAGATGCACATCAAAAGACTTTAAAGTAAATTTCAAAATATTTATGTTAATTGTATTTGAATCAGTTATAGGGTTACTCCTATCTGCTTTTTTACTTTTACCTGCAATATTGTCTATAACGGGCAACTCACGAATAGGGGATACGCTAACGGGATTTGATATGATTATCTATAACAATGCGCAACGTTACGGATTAATATTATCAAGCTTTTTATTTCCGCCAGATATTCCTGCAAGACCAAACTTTTTTCCAGACTCAAATGCAAAGTGGTCATCCGTATCAATGTTTTTACCTCTTTTATCAATTGCAGGTGTAGTAGCCTTTTTCAAAGGACACAAAGACCATTGGGCAAAAAAACTTATTATAGCAAGCGTTATAATTAGTCTTGTACCCATATTAAACGCAGCTTTTTCAGCATTTAATTATAGTTATTATGCACGTTGGTTTTATATGCCGTTGCTCATTATGGCAATGGTGAGTTGTATTGCACTAGAAAGCAATATGAAGCACTTTAAATACGGATTGATTTTCACATCTGTGCTGGTTTTTGCATTTTCTCTTATTGGTATTTTGCCTAAGAAGGTGGACGGAAAACTTGTTTATTTTAAACTCCCAGCTTATCCAGAACGATTTTGGGCATACGTTGCAATTGCAATAATTGGATTACTGGTGACAGGTGTTTTATACGTAATTACAATAAAGCACAAGAATTTTATGAAAATAGCAATTTCAAGCATAATGATTATTTCAGTAATATATTCAACCTTTATGATATTTACAGGCAAACTTGCAGGTGAGGGATATGATACAGTTGCAACAAAAGCGATCAACGGACGGGATAATATCAATTTGAATGATGATAGTTTCTATCGTATTGATACTTTCGATGAACTAGATAACTTGGGAATGCATTGGAATATGCCAACAATTAATGCATTTCATTCAGTTGTTCCACCATCCATTATGGATTATTATGACGCAATTGATGGAGAACGTGGAGTTGCCTCAAGACCTAAGCCAAACTTTATCGGAGTAAGGGCATTGACAAGTGTTAAATATAGTTTTGTTAAGGAAAATAAAAAAGATGATAAGCCAATGGTCGGATTTGAACTGTGGGATAGTCAAAACGGATATAAGATATACAAAAATGAAAACTTTGTGCCAATGGGTTTTACTTATGATTATTTCTTAACTGAAGAACAGCTTAATTCATGTGCAAAAGAGTATAAAGACAGGTTGCTCTTAAAAGGCATATTGATTGATAATAAGGACTATGACAAATATAAAGATTTAATGCCAGTTTTACAGTCAGATAAAGCTTATGATGAAGTTTTAGATGAAGAAAATTATTTTGCTGATTGTAAGAATCTTGCCACTAATGCGGGATATGAATTTAATTATGATAAAAAGGGGTTTACTGCAAAAATAGATTCCGACAAGAAAAATCTGATGTTTTTCAGTGTTCCATATGAAAGTGGTTGGACAGCATTAGTTAATGAAAAGCCTGTTGATGTTATAAAGGCGAATAAAGGATTTATGGCAGTGCCTGTTGAAACAGGTGAAAATACAATTCGATTTATGTATAAAACTCCAGGAGCAGGTAAGGGAATATTAATATCTATTATTGCAGGTGTTATATTAATTTTATATATTGTTTATGTGCGTAAGTTAAGAAAACAATACCCAAACAAGTATTATTATGATAAATATAAGCATTTATTAAATAATTGCAGTTATCCTCAAATTAACGCAAGTGAAGCTTATATAGAAAATATATCTAATGAAGATTAGATTAATTTGAGTCAAAGCTCTGAGTATGGATGAAAGGAATGGTTATAGCTATGCTTGAATACAAATTTGATACCCAGTTATTAATTGAGGGGGAAAACCTCTTAGAAGATGAAATTAACGAATATATTACAAAGAACTTCGCGGGCGATTGTTTACTTGCAGTTGGAGATGAAGAACTAATAAAAATACATTTTCACACAAATACTCCTTGGAAAGTTCTTGAATATTGTGCTTCGTTAGGTGATATTCATGATGTTGTTATAGAAAATATGCAACGTCAAGAAAATGGTCTTCAAGGTTAACAACAAGGCATAATATTATATAATATCTTATATTAACTAAGACAAATGGACGCTCATTGAGCGTCCATTAATTTATTTATATATTTTATATTTACTCATAATTATTTCATTCTAATCAACTTTAATTATTTCTATAAAAGCTTTGATTTATGCAGTTTTATAAAAATCAAATAAGCGTCATTTAAAATGTAATTATTATGAATACCCCCATGATACCAGTTGTGAATAACCTTTATAAGTATTATTTATTGTAGATTTAGCTTCTTTGATAAGATATATTTTGTAACAAAAAAGTATCCAACACTAAATACAATCATTGTTCCCATACTTAAAAGAACTAGTGAATTAAGTTCACTGGCTTTTGGTATAAAATCTTGATCAAAAATATTATTAGAAATAATTTGAATTGAAATCATATTAACTGCTTGGATAATCGTATAAATTCCAAGGTATGCCCCAAGTGAAGTTAAAACTTTATGTTTGTTTGCTAAGTGACCGATAGCAATTGCACAATATATCATTAAAATACTTGCGATTAGTGATACGAAAATAAGAGCAATTGCTTCAAGTATCATTAAACCATAGTTTAACCCAGCTGATTCAACATAAAATTTAGCCTTAGAGAAAAATTCTGGTAATTGTTTTATAAAATCATAATTAGGAAGTAAAATAAAGATTGACAACATAGTAATAATTGCACTTCCAAGAAACCAGATTACAGCAACAATTAGCTTTGATAATATTTGGCAACTAGCTTTTACAGGAAGGGTGAACATTAAATATCCCTCTTCACCTAACAGGTTTTTATAAAAACGTTGTATCATTACTATAAAAGTTATTACTAGAATAGCAACAATCATAATTCCATAAAGCATTGAAGAAAGAATACGTGGAACGAATAGAATTTCACTGCTTTCAAAAACAACAAATAATAACTTATTTAAAAGTGCGAGTGCCAATAGTACAGGGTATAATGGCAAGAAAACTCTTGCGGTTGATTTAAGTTCGTATTTTAAAAGTTTACCTAGCATTTGAATACCTCCCTAAATAGACTGTCTACTGATTTACCTTGTTTTTCTCTTATGTCATCTACTGAAGAAGTAAGCACCATTTGACCATTAGCAATGAAAATAACTTCGTCAAGAACTTGCTCAATATCAGCAATAAGATGAGTAGAAATTAAAACAGTAGATTTTTCTGAATAGTTAGTAATTATCGTGTTAAGTATATAGTCACGAGCAGCAGGGTCAACACCGCCAATTGGTTCATCAAGTAGATAAAGTTCTGCCTCTCTACTCATAACAAGAATAAGTTGCACTTTTTCTTTAGTTCCTTTTGACATTGATTTTAGGCGGTCACCTGAGTTTATACCAAGACGTTTTAGCATTTCGTATGCTTTAGGAGCGTTGAAGTTTTTGTAGAAATCTTTAAAGAAATCAATAATATCGCAAACGCGCATCCAATCTGGTAAATAATTCTTATCTGGTAAATAAGAAACTAAATCTTTAGTTTCCACTGATGGAGTTTGCCCACTAACTAAAATTTGACCGCTAGTTGGTGTTAAGATTCCGCTTGCAAGTTTAATCATGGTTGTTTTACCACTACCATTAGAACCGAGTAGACCAACTATTTTTCCACGAGGAATTGAAAGACTTATGGAGTTAAGTGCAAGACTTGATCCATATCTTTTTGTAAGTTCTTTGCATTCTAGTATTGAGTTTGTAAGAATATCAGCCATAGTTACATCTCCTTTGTAGCGTTTTCAATTAGCTTAATTGTCTGGGCTTTATCAAATCCAAGTTGATTCATTTTTTCAAAGAATAAAATGATTTGACTTTTTGCAAGTTGTGATTTAATTGACTCAAGCATTTCATTATCCTCCGTAATATATCTTCCAGCGGTTCGTTGTGTGTAGACAAGTCCATTTCTTTCAAGTTCGGCTAATGCTTTTTGCATTGTATTAGGGTTTACTGCAGCCTGCTCTGCCATATCTCTAACTGACGGAAGTTTTTCCCCTGCACGATATTCGCCTGAAACAATTCGCTGTGTTATTTGCTCTATAAGCTGTGCATAAATTGGGCGATCTGATGATAGATCCCATTTCATATTTTCAACCTCCATTCGCTGTGTTATTGTATTAATACCTTGATACAATCATACAATGTTTAAAATGATTTGTCAATACCTATTTTAAAAGTTTTTTTCATAAATTTCAATTATAGTTTTTTCACTAATATTTTATAATAAATGCGTTCATCCTAATGAGATATAAATACTATTTAAATCTTTTAATCTATGATATAATATTTAGCGTAAAACAAAATACTGGAGGAATGGCCTTGACAAATTTAACATATATTGAAGCTGAAAATTATGTTCACTCACTTACACGTTTTGGCTCACAATTAGGGCTTGAACGCATGAATAAATTATTAGAACTTATGGGAAACCCACATAAAAAATTAAAGTTTGTTCACATAGCAGGAACAAACGGCAAAGGTTCAACTGCTCAAATGAGCACAAATATATTAAGAGATGCTGGATATAATGTAGGAACATATACATCACCATTTGTAGTATGCTTTAGAGAGCGATTTCAAGTTAACGGTGAAATGATTAGTGAAGCAGATTTTGTAACTTTAACTGAATATATGTTACCCTTTATTAAAAATATGAGCGAAATGGGATTAGAAGTTACAGAGTTTGAAATGATAACTGCAATTGCATTTGAATACTTTTGCAAAAAAAATTGTGATATTGTATGCCTAGAGGTAGGATTGGGCGGAAAGTATGATGCAACAAATGTAATTTATACACCGATAGTCGCAATTATAACATCTATCTCATTAGACCATGTGGAAATACTCGGTGATACAATAGAAAAGATTGCAGGCGAAAAGGCAGGAATTATAAAGCAAAACTCAAGTGTTGTAACTTATCCATTACAACAAGATGATGCAGTTGCAGTTTTCATGCAGCAGTGTGCAAAGACAGGTTCTACTTTGATAATACCTAATGCAAATCAAATTACGATAAATACATGTAATTCGTTTGGTTCTGAATTTATCTATGACAACGAAATGTATAAGATTAAGCTTGTTGGCGAACATCAAATTTATAATGCAGTTGCTGTAATTGAAGCAATGAACATTTTAAGTAAAAAAGGATTTTTAATCAACACTAATAATATTAAACAAGGTTTAGAAAAAACTATTATTCCAGCACGTTTTGAAATAATGAGTACAAATCCTCTTGTTATTGTTGATGGCGCACATAATAGTCAAGCGGCACGTTCGCTTGCAATTAATATGGACAAGCTAGAAGCAAACTATAAGATTGCAATTATGGGAATGATGGCAGATAAAGATTATGAAAGTGCAGTAAATGATATTGGTTCACGTTGCAAATCGGTAATTACAGTACCTGTTAACAATCCTCGTGCAATTAATAATAAAACACTTGCAACAATAGCTTTAAAATATTGTGATGAAGTTTATGCTATTGATGATTATTTAGATGCTCTTGAAAAAGCAATGTCACTTTCAGACGAAAAATCAGCTATTATTATATGTGGTTCGTTTTATATGGCGAGTGACATGAGAAAAATAGTAAAAAATTGGAAATCGACTCATAAAGCGACAAAGTTTTCACCTCAAACCCTTTATAATTAAAAATAGAGGGAAAATACAAAATTAATTATTGTGTACAATAAAATAAGCAAGACCCCTCTGTTTTTAATAGAGGGGTCTTTTATATTGTTAGGAGGAGTAAAAATGGTGAGGATTGAAAATCGAGAAAACCAAACAACGGCATATATTGCAGGAGAAATTGACCACCATTCTGCACGACTTATTCGAGAGGAAATCGACACAAATGTGGAGCGGGTACAGCCATCTTTACTAAGGCTTGATTTTAAAGACGTAACATTTATGGATAGTAGCGGAATTGGTCTTGTTATGGGAAGATATAAGCTAGTGAGAGAAATGGGTGGAGAAGTTCGTATTGTAAATTCATCAACCCATATAAAACGTGTTATGAAATTAGCTGGGTTGGACAAGCTTGCTGAGTTTGAAGACTAGAAATTGCTATTATTTAATCAATATAAAAAAGGAAGGATGTTATCAATGAATGCTTATAATGAAGTAAAAATTACACTTACTAGTCATTCAGCAAATGAAAGTTTTGCAAGGGTAGCGGTGTCTGCGTTTTTTGCCCAACTCGACCCAACTGTAGATGAAATAACTGATATAAAAACTGCCGTAAGTGAGGCTGTTACTAACAGTATAGTACATGCTTATAAAGATACAATTGGACAGGTATACATAACTTTGCGAATATTAAAGGACAACAAAGCATATATAAAAATTCGTGATACAGGTTGTGGTATTGGCGATATAAAGCGAGCAATGGAACCGCTTTTTACAACTGCACCAAATGATGAAAGGGCAGGGCTTGGGTTTGCTGTCATGCAGTCATTTATGGACAGTGTGAAAGTATTTTCAAAGCAAGAAAAAGGCACAACAGTTGTATTAGTTAAAAAGCTTGCACAACGTAATCAAAATGGTTAAAACACCAGTAGAAAAAGAAGAGTTTGTTAAGAAGAATCTAGGGCTAGTGCATAGCTGTGCAAACCGTTTTAGAGGGCGTTTTATCGAATATGATGACCTTTTTAGTGCAGGGTGCGTCGGGCTGCTTAAGGCTATTGAAGGATTTGACGAAAGCCGTGGATTAATGTTTTCAACTTATGCAGTACCTGCAATATTAGGTGAAATGAAGCGTCTTTTTAGAGATGGTGGCACATTAAAGGTAAGCCGTGGACTAAAGGAACTATCACTAAAAGTTGTGCGTGAACGTGAGAGATATATGAAGGCTAATTTTAGAGATCCAACTTTAAGCGAGTTAGCAGAAATACTTGATGTTCCAGTTGAAGATGTAGTAGAAGCACTGAATGTTAGCATACCGCCTATGTCCCTTACTGTACAAGACGATGATGGAGATTCGCAACTTGATATTCCAATTGATATAATTGATGAGCGAATTGCCGATACAATTTCCTTAGATTCTGTAATAAAAACTCTTGAAGAAAAAGACCGTCAACTAATTGTTTTGCGATATTATAAAAATAAAACACAGACACAAACAGCCGCCATACTCGGCATGACACAAGTGCAGGTGTCACGCCGTGAAAAAAAGCTGTTGCAAAAATTAAGGATAAAACTAATGTGAAGAATAAAAAAACAAGTCCACTTGGTATAAGGTGGACTTGTTTTAGCGTGGGTATGCAAAGTAACTTATTTTAAATCTTGTTTTGGCTTTATTGGAAATAATAAATCAAGTTGTGAAGGAGCATCTTCAGGCCAGTTAAGACTCATATAATAAAGATGATTTAAATGTTCCTCTAAAAGCCCATTCATGCATTCACCACCATCATTAAGTGAATTGTCATCAAACTTTGAGTTTGTTTTAACCCAATCACATAACCATTCCCATTCATGAAAATCGCCAAGAATTATCTTGTGTGCCGCATACAATCCACCTTCAAATGTTTTTTTCACTAAAGGAGAAGGTACATTCATATCATCGGGAATAGTTACCCATACTTCATATCCATAGGGTTTACCCTCGCATGGATTTGGATGATTAAATCCAAAAGTTCTTGCATCATTCTTAATTTTATATAAGCCGCTTTCTTTTACGAACTTTTGCATTATTTCTCCGCAGTTGTGTTCAGGTTCTTCACCTATAAAATGAGCAGATGCAACAGTTGCGGGCGGTAAATATAAAATTCTTACATCTTTATCTTGTAGTTTGCCTAAACTCTCATTTGCTTTATTCAATTCTTCCATTGACTTTTCCTCCTTGAAATTAATCTTAGAAAGAGTTAGAGAATCAACAATTTTCACAATAGTGTCATCACTTAACAAGTCAGGTTTAATATTAATTCTAACATTTTCACTTAAACGAGTTATAAATATTTGAAGAACGGTCTTAATAGTAGATAGAGCAGTTACTTCATTCTCAAGTTCGTTTAGATTTTCCCTAAACACATCTATTAAGGTAATTACATCATCACTTTGCAAAATAGTGCTAATTTGTTTAAGTGGGATTCGAAGCTTACGTAATACAATGATTTGTTGTAGACGTCTTACAGCATATTCATCATATATACGGTAGGTATAATCCTCCTTTTTTGTGCTTGCTAAAACTCCTATTTGCTCATAATAACGGAGTGTTCTGGTAGAAATGTTAAACGTTTTAGAAACTTGACTTATTGTCATTAATTCCACATTTTTCCCCTCTCTTTCTTATTAAAGTATAAACGGTTACGCGACGTCAAAGTCAAGGGATATATCAAAATAATTTAAATGAGGATGAAATTTAAAATTAATTGTTGATATTGGTATGTTATAATGATTTTATAATACCATATTGTTTTTTCTTTTGCTACTAGTTCATTCCAATAAATGCGAACAAGTAGCAATTTATAAGCGAGATTAACGCTTTGTATAGGCATGCAAGATAAATTTTTACGTAATTGCGTATTGACAAATACGCCAGTAAATGATATTGTGATATTACGTAATTACGTTTATTTATATTTAATTTGAAAGGACTGGTTTTATGGAAAGAAATTTTGGTGCAGAAATTGATTCATTAAAAAGGGAACTAAGCGATATTAAAGAATTATTACAGTCAGTTGCTTTAACAAAAACAAATCAAACTGAACCCCAAAAACAAGTTGATAGAATTGAAAAAATGACAAATATGCATCCCGATCCAAATATTATGGAAATACTAGATAACTTAGAGAATATTTGTGGCGAAAATGGTCAAAGTGGAGCGATGACTTATTTGGGTGTTTTCTCGTCAGGAAATCGTCAATCTACATGGATACGAAACGAAGTAAATACTGAAAACTTACTTTCACTTGTTGAAAATAGAATGGCAGAAAAGGTTTTAGCTTGTATTGGTAACAATGATAGATTAAATATTCTAATATCAATACTTAGAAAACCAATGACAGTTTCACAATTGGTAGAAGAATGTGGGTATAATTCTACAGGTCAAGTATATCATCACTTAAAGCCACTTGTATCAGCCGATTTAGTTGTTGAAGATAGCAGAAATGAAGGAAAAGGTGTATATGTTATTCAACCTCATCGAGTACAGGGAATCATAATGTTGCTAGCAGGAATTAGCGATATGCTTGACCCCCAATATACACAAGGAAATTGGGAAGAATTATAATTAAAAGGGACGCTTTTGCGTCCCTTTTGTTGATGTAAAATTTAATTTTGAGGTGTGAGTTAAATATCCCCCTACACCCTTACTCCCAATCCTGTTCTAAATCGAATGGTGTCTGTTGATATACAAAATAATTCAACCAGTTGTTGAATAACAAATGGGCATGACCACGCCATATAAATTCAGGTGGCTTTGTGTTATCATCGTTGGGGAAATAGTTTTGAGGTACATCAATAGGTAATCCTTTGTTTAAGTCACGGAAATATTCATCAGCAAGCGTATTTCTATCATATTCAGAATGACTTGATATGAAAAATTGCCTATTGTCTTTGGAAGCAATGATATTTATACCAGCTACATCTGAACTTGATAATACGTGCAATTTATCACATGCAATAATATCTTTATCAATTGCAGTTGTATGGCGTGAATGAGGTGCATAATACAGCTCATCAAATCCACGCATAAGATTATGCATAGGTGAAATAACTTGGTGTTTAAAGATACCAAACATTTTTTGAGGTAGGGGCTTTTTATTTATACCATAGTGATAGTAAAGCCCAGCTTGTGCACCCCAGCAGATATGTAGGGTTGAGCATACGTTAGTTTTAGTCCACTCCATTATTTTGGTTAGCTCATTCCAATAATCAACATCTTCAAAATCAATTTGTTCAACAGGTGCGCCAGTTATAACCATACCATCAAACTTCATATGAGATACTTCATCAAAAGTTTTGTAGAATGTTAAAAGATGTTCTGCACTTGTATTTTTTGCAGTATGAGTAGCCATTTGTAATAGTTCAATTTCAACTTGTAAAGGGGAATTACTTAAAAGCCTTAAAAGTTGAGTTTCGGTTTCAATCTTTTTAGGCATTAAGTTTAGTATTGCAATTTTAAGGGGACGTATATCTTGATGTTCTGCACGTTCTTCATTCATTATAAAAATATTCTCGTTTTCAAGAATACTACGAGCAGGAAGCGTTTCAGGTATTTTAATAGGCATAGTTATGACCATTCCTTTCGAACAAACTAGTGTGAATAATTTATTTCACAAAATCATTTTATCAGTTTTAATATTGTTGTATAAAGTAAGTATATTTTAAAGTATATCAAAATAGGATAGTAATTGCAAGGTAGCTTATATTAGTATTAATTGCCTATAAAAAAATATAGTGCAATATTTAAAAGTGTATGATATAATAATAAAAATTAAATTGAGGTGAAGTAGATGCTAAGATTAGTTTGTCCAGATGAGAGCTTAGAGGAAGAGGTTATTGCGTTTAATAATGAGTTTAATGAAAACAATGAACGCATTGTTCCATATTCTTCTGGTTTAAGGGGATTATCATATCAAGAATGGCTAAACCGTTGCCGTTGCAATGAAAAAGCAGAAACATGTCCACCAGAATTAGTTCCAGCTAATACTTATTTTCTAATGAATGAAGATAGAATACTTGGTGCAATTGATATAAGGCATAAGTTAAATGATTATCTGTTAAACTTTGGCGGACATATAGGCTATGGAATAAGACCATCTGAAAGAAAAAAAGGATATGCAACAAAGATGTTATCCCTTGCAATACCCATTGTAAAGGAATTAGGGTTAGATCAAGTATTGATAACTTGTGATAAGACAAATCTTGGCTCAGCAAAAACGATTATAAATAATGGTGGCATATTACAAAATGAAGTTATTGAGGATGGAAGAATTACACAAAGGTATTGGATTAATATCAAATAATATAAAATTGAATAACCTAAATAAAATAGTAGCAGAGAATTAATTCTCTGCTACTATTGTTTCTAGACACTGCATAAGGTCTTTAAGAGTGTATAGCTGAACATTCTTTTCCAAAATGACGTTTTTAAGTTCAATAGGTAAAGATTCAAACTGTTCCTTTAGTTTCGGATCAACATATGACATAAAATCACCTCTAAAAGTATAATACCCAATTAAACCTATGGTATTAACAAATTAAATATAATTTAACTAACAAATCATACTTTTTGTATAACACTACTATCTAATTTTTTTGCTAGTTCATCAATCCCATGAAAGGGTGGGGAACATGTGTTATTTTGACACATATAAAACGTAACGTCGTTATCCATTAATTTATATTCTTTTACAAATTCACAAAGAGATTCTAGTAGGTTTTCTTTGTCTTCTACCTTTGCAAGCAAAACGGTATTTGGAAGAAACTTTTGACCTAGCATCCTTGCAATAGGCTCAAAATCAGACTTTGAATTTGCAACAATTACTATTTCTTGCGATGAATAAATCTCTTGCATTGCACCCATAAGAAAAAAACAATATCCAGCTGGAAAGTCTGCGATATTTCCTGCAATATAGCTTAATTGCATTTGAGATTTTTCATTTAGATCTAAGTTTCCTGTAAGCTTTGCAAGCTTAACTAAACAATATGCAGCAACTGAATTCCCAGATGGGATTGCACCGTCATATAGTTCTTTTGGACGACAAATTAATCGCTCGCTATTACTGCCATAAATAAAAAATCCACCATTTTCTTCGTCCCAAAATCGTTGTATCATAGCTTCATTAAGATTTAAGGCTTTCTCTAAAAAATCACCATCAAATGTTGCATCATAAAGTTCAAGATATGCCCAAATTAAAAATGCATAGTCATCAATATTACCTACACTTGAAATCTTACCATTTCGATAACTAACATATAAATTGCCTTGCTTATCAACGAGGTTTTCCTCAATAAAAGATACGGCTGTTTTTGCTGTTGCAAGATATTCTTTCTCTCCTAAAATCTTATATGCTTTTGTATAGGCTATAATCATAAGTGCATTCCATGAGGTGAGTATTTTATCATCTTTGTGGAGAAAAGTTCGCTTAGACCTATATTCAAGCACTTTTTTAGACAGTTGTTCAATCAGTGCATTGGATGTAGCAAAATTATCATTATCAATAAGATTGGGAATACTTTTTCCCTCAAAATTTCCTTGCTTTGTAATGTCAAAATAATCGTCGAAATATTTACTATCATCACCCAGTATCTCAGTTATTTCATCAGGTGTAAACACATAATATTTACCTTCAACGCCCTCACTGTCAGCGTCTTGTGCACAGTAAAAGCCTCCATCTTTATCGGTTAATTCACGCTTTACATATGCTAGTGTTTCTATAGCTATATTTTTGTATAGTTCATTCTTAGTAAGCTGATACGTTTCTAAAAATGCTATAACTAAAAGGGCATTATCATAAAGCATTTTTTCAAAGTGAGGAACTAGCCATTTTTCATCTGTAGAATAGCGAGAAAATCCAAAACCAATGTGATCAAAAATCCCACCTTTGTACATTTGTTGTAATGTTTTATCCACCATACTAAGAGCATTATTATTATGTTCAAAATAATAATATCTTAATAAATACAACAAGTTATGTGGCGTAGGGAATTTAGGACTACTTCCAAACCCACCATATTTTTTATCAAAAGAATGCTGAAAGTAGTTAAAAGCTTCATTAATCATATCCTTTGAAATATCGCAATGCTTATTATTGTTTTGTTCTTTCAACATGTTTGTAACTTCTTCGCTTGAATGCAGTAGTTTTGTTTTATTATTCTTCCAGTTATCTGAAACTGCTTGTAGCAAATCTATTAAGCCAATCATTGAATATCTAGAATTTTTGGGTAGATAAGTTGCAGCATAAAAAGGTTTTTGCTCAGGTGTCATTAATATAGTAAGTGGCCATCCACCTTGACCTGTAAAGGCTTGACACACTTTCATATATATCGAGTCAATATCTGGGCGCTCTTCTTTATCAACTTTTATTGAAATAAAGTCATCATTTAGTATTTTGGCTACATCTAATTGTTCAAAGCTTTCGCCTTCCATTACATGACACCAATGGCAAGTAGAATAACCAATACTTAAAAAAACAGGCTTATCCTCTTTTATTGCTCGGTCAAAAGCTTCTTTTCCCCACGGATACCAATTCACAGGATTATAAGCATGTTGTAACAGATAAGGGGAATTCTCGTTTATTAAATGATTTGCTACTTTTGCTGAATTTACTGACATAATATCACCATACTTCTTTTTTTATAGTTTGTCACTGCAAAAGCATTACTATACATATGATATTACACGAATGCGTTTAAATCATTTACATAAGAAAGCTTCAATGAATTAGAACCATACTTTACAATATTAGAGGATTGTATTTTAGTTAATTAAACATTATCTAATTATCAGTGTTCATTTTTGAGAATAATTTTCAAGCATTATCGTGTCAAATGAAAATATAATATTTGGGTGCAATTTCGAATTATTACTCAACATACAAGGTGTTTACGGGTCTTGCGGTAATTTTATAAACCGGTGTTATCCTTGTTGATTGTTAAAACTGATTGATTTATGTTCACGTATTTATTAATGCTTGACGATAATTTATATAAATGTTATACTAAAAATGGCAAAAAACTGTTAAATTTAGCCTAAAATAAAAATAAGTATACCGTATAGATAACGCAAATAAGAATTGAGAAAGTGGTTTTTATGCTTAAAAATATACGTTACAAATCACAGATGTTTTTTTGTTTTATTTTGCTCACGCTGATTTTGGTTGTAAGTTTGGGCTTTATAAATTATATAAACAGTCGAAAACTTATGACAAATGCTTCTCGGGCGCATACTACTGATATGCTTATTCAATTAAAAAACACAAACGATCTGCTTGTGCAAAATATGGAACAAACTCTAAGAGGTAGTTCAAGTTATGCCGAATTGGAATTGTTTGTGGCACATTATCCAGAGATGTTGGATTACCACGAAAGAACTGCGATTTTTGAGCGTGTGGCAGATGTTTTAAAGTTAAATACATATTTTACAGCATGCTATGTTTATTATCCGCAACAAGGTATGATAATAGACATAAATTCAAGGACTCCAAGTTTTAGCTCGGTGAACCAGAACAAAAACGGAAGTTTGGTAAATGTAATATACAAACAATATAAGGCAAGAGAAGAAAAAAATAAAACTTTTTTATGTCCAGTCATTCGTACAGGTGGTAATGTTGAGTGGTTTATGGCAGTCCCAGTTCAATATTCATCTTGGATTGTGGAAGCACCTTTAATGATTGTTGCGATAGAAAATTCATGCTTTTTTCAAAGCCTCAATACACTTACACTGCCTGAGGATGCACAAGTATTTATTGACACACCACAAGGGAAATGGATTGGAGAACAACAGCCTGAAGATGCTTTAATGCGAAAATTCAATCAAGAAACAAAAAACACGGGTAATTTTATATATTCCTCTGAAAAAGGAAAGCATTTAGTTGTTTATACACAATCGTCACAGATAGGGTGGCGCTACTTATGCTCTATCCCGTTGAAAACAGTATATTCGCAAGTTCGTTTTCTGGCATATATCGGTCTTATTACGGCAGTACTGTGTGTTGCGGCAGGAATTGCACTTGCAAAATTGCTATCAATGAGACTGTATACTCCCATTGAAAGACTGTCAGGACGGCTCCAAAGTGAAACCGCCCATAAACAGCAATCTGAGGATGCGTTTAATTCGTTGTATGAGGGCGTAGATAATCTACTGAGCAAAAATGCGCAAATGCAGAATAAATTGAAAGAACATGATGAAATTGTTAAAAACGCGTTTTTATTTCAGCTATTACAAGATGATACTGAATTAGATGATTCTTATTATGAACGGTTTGAATCTTATTGCATTCCATTTAGAGAAAATATGCGGTATTTGGTGGCGATTATATCTATGGAGCAAGAGAACACACTTCATTTTTCGTATGAGAATCGACAAAAGCAGTGGGAAAAAGAGTTGGTATTTGAGCAGACTTTGAAGGAAGAGCTTTGTCACTTGAAGGGGCTTCACATGGAAACCGTTAGCTTAGAGGGATACTCTTTGGCGGTTATCTTTGGTATCGAAGACTCAAGTTTTTCACAAAAAGAAATGGCAGAATTGCTACAGTCCTTACAGCAAAATGCACAGGATCGGTTGGATTTTCCGGTCACTTTGGGTTTTAGCAGGATGACTAAAGATGTTGCAAATCTTCCAGAACTGAATAGGCAGGCTCACGCTGCAGTGGAACAACAATTTTTTTGGGGCAACTCACGTGCAATTGGATTTGACGAGCTTCCAAAAGAGATAACGGAAGCATATCGCTATCCATGGAATGCCGAAAAGATGGTTTTATCTGGATTGAGGCAGGGACAATTTGAACAGGCTTGTCAGGCAATCGATGATTTTGAAAAATTTGTATTGTCTAAAATACATGACACTAAGCAGAGTAGAATAGCCTTTCTCCACCTATGCACAGATATGATTTACGTACAGGAAGAATTTATTTCGCAACATATAGATGTGTTTACTGAAAATGTGGTTTATCAAAGAGTTTTGGAATGTACAAACTTGTCGGAAATCGTAAAATGTCTCAAAGACTACTCTTTAGAGCTATGTGAAACAATCAATGAAAAGAAAGTGGAACATAACAATGACATTGCGGACTCTGCCATTAAATTTATAGAGAAAAACTATGACAAACCACAAATGGATTTGGAAGCTCTTTCTCGTGAGCTTGGTTTCAGTGTCAGCTATATAAGCAAAATGTTCAAATCCTCCAAAGGCATATCCGTCAAAGAGTATATAACCCAAAAGCGTGTTGACAAAGCATGTGCACTTTTGCAGCAAACAGATATGAAGGTGTGGGAGATAGGAAGCAATGTCGGATATGATCAGCAAAGATCTTTTCTTGAAATATTCAAGAAGTACAAAGGATTGACACCGTCAGATTATCGAAAACGGCATGGAGGTCAAGAAAAGTATGAAACGTAAGGCAGAATTATTTATAATTTTGATATTATTTGTTACTATTTTTGTAGCTTGCGGTGATAATTCACAGCCGAAAAGCGTGAAGTCGAAAGAAATTGGAGAATTTAATAAGACTATATTTGAAGATAAAAGCTTGAGCTATTTTACTGACCATGCTGTGGGTGGTAAAAAAGAGGTAAAACTTACAATGTGGGTCAATGAAGATTGGCTGGGGTGCTATGAATTTCTACTGCATGAATATAAGAAGTACCGACCGAATGTTACGATTGAACTGAAAGCATTTCCATGGAAGACTTATTGGGCAAAAATGCGTATAGCAATGCAAAATGGTACTGGTCCTGATATTTTTCATATGCACAATGCATTTTTAGCAGATTTTTCTCCTTATCTTAAACCTTTGCCTTCAGAACTCTTTGGTAAAGATATATTGAGTAGTTCTTTTGGGGATGCGTCGGTAGCTGCTAAGGATGGTCAGCAGTATTGCGTAAATCTGGGACGCTCGACAGGAGGAATCTTTTATAACAAAAAAATGTGGAGGGCGGCAGGTTTGACGGAATCAGATATTCCACAAACATGGGACGAATTGAGAGATGTAGCCCTTAAACTGACACAGTATAATGCGGCGGGTAAAATTGTGGTAGACGGATTTAGTTTTAATAATGAAGTTCACAGCTTGTTAATGGCAATGCAAGCTCAAAAGGGAATATCTACTTTTAAAGAAGACGGAACATCTCGTTTAGGGGCAAGTGAGAATATTGAAAACCTGTATTATTTGCGGCGGCTTTGTTGGGAAGATAAGGTGTGCCGTACTATTGAAGCACCTGCTTATGAGTTGTTTGAAAGCGAAAGGGCTGCAATGATTTACGGTTGGTCATGGGTAGCAAACGACTTGTTAAGGAATTGCCCTACACTAGATTATGGCTTTTTTCGAATACCGGTGTGGGACACTAAGACTCCACCAGCATATGAATATCATAATTTTGAAACAAGCTTTGCCATCAATGCTCAACTGGATGAAGAAAAAAGTAATATTGCGCAAGACTTACTTCTCTTTTATTTGTGCAATGACGAAGTCCTCATCAAAATGGCAAAACAGGCACAGATTGTTCCAAGCAAAGAATCGCTTGTTTCAAGTTATGCAGGTCAACTGGGAACAGTAATTACAACACAAGCAGAATATATTGAGCGAACTGCATTTAAGGGTGTTGTACCTGATGCCGTATATACTTATTTGGGGTCTATGATAAATGATAATCTTCTTGATAATTCAGTGAGTATAAGTGAGCAATTACATAAAGTTGATGATGAAGTTACACGGATTCTTCATATCTATGGATTCAAATCTGAGTTAAGTGAATATAAATTTTACAATGATTTTAAACAATAAAAAATACAGTTTACCCCCATCTGATATAGTGATGTTTCAGATGGGGGTGTTGTCATTATGCATAACATTTGGCTAGTTTATAAGTGCAAATTGTATAAAATGATTGAAAAGTACTATAAAAATTGAAAAGTTCACTATACAAAAGTTTTTACTGCGGCTTTTGGTTTATACTTCAAAACACGAAATTTACTCTTTTTAAAAATTGTTTCGTTTGATATCCTTGGTGTAGTGAGAGAAATGGAAAAAGGCATAAGTCTTCTCCGTTCTCAATAGCGAACATTAAATAAGGAGGAAACAAACATGAAAAAATTTCTTAGCGCATTTATAGCATTGACACTTGTAGTGGCAACTTTTGTGAGCTGCTCTTCTGCATCTACACCAAATAAGTCAACAGTGGAGCCTGAAAATTCTTCAGTCGCAGCCGAAAAATTAGATATTATCGGCACTGGTGCTGTTACTTATGACCCTAATGTTCCTGTAAACGATGGAAAGGATATTACACTTACATTTTGGTATGATGATCCGGGTCCCCAGGGATATCAGCGTTGGGCACGTGCAATTGAAGATTATCAAAAAATGCATCCACATGTAAAATTTGAGGTAAATAAATCACTAGGTTGGGGTGACTATTGGGCAAAGTTGCCTGTTGCAGTAGCAAACGGAACTGGTCCGGATTTGATGCATTTCCATCTTAACTGGTATACAGACTTTGTGCCAAATTTAGCAGAGCCTTATCCAGATGACTTGGTAAAAGATTTGAAAAAGGATTTCACTGGCATTGAGCCAATGATGTATAACAATAAGGCTTACACTATTCCTTTGGGTGATTCAACAGGCACTATGTTCTATAATAAAGAAATGTGGGCAGAAGCTGGCTTGACCGACAAAGACATTCCTAAGACTTGGGATGAGTTGCGTGCAGTAGCCAAAAAATTGACGAAGTACGATGGCAACAAAATTGCAGTTAATGGCCTTGACATCGCAGATGGTTATTTCTTGTTGGGACTCAACTATCAGCAAGGCTACAATGTTTTTGCAGCAGATGGCAAGCATACACAAATGAATAACCCCGGTGCACTTAAAGCTGCTAAAATGTTGCAAGGCTTCATAAGTGAAGATAAGGTTTTTGCACCAGGCTCTGGCGCAACACAAGAGCGTTTCGGCAACAAAAAATCAGCAATGATGTACAACTGGACATGGGCCGGCGGATGGTTAAAAGGCAATGTAGGCGATGCTTTTGAATGGGGTGTATTTCCTACACCAACCTTTGAAAACAGTAAAGTTATAGACCGTAATAATCCTGAAGTCTCCGCTGTTGTGAATGCTAAATCAGACGAAAAAAACAAAGCTGTTGCAATGGATTTCCTTCGTTTTTATTTTGCAAGCGATAAGTATTTGGTAGAATTAGGCAACAACACTTACACTTTTCCAACAAAAATTGCTTGTCAAAAAGATCAGTCAATTCAAGCCAATGAGGTTGTTTCTTGTATAGGTAAGTATATCGACAAGACAGTATGGACTGGTATATGTCACAGTGGCTTTGATCCAGCAGTCTCACAAATTTTAGGAGACGAACTATTGCTAAAAGGAAAAGATGCAGCTACTTGCCTTGAAAAGTTTGATAAAGCAACGGCAGAAGGCGCCAAAGAAGCAGAGTATGAAACTGCTGAACGTAAATCGCCGTTAGCAAAACACTTGAAATAATCCATATTCTATTATCATGATACAGAGGCGGGGAATACATATTTCCCGCCTCATTTAGATAAAAATAGCACGAAAAGAGGGTTAGATATGAAAGCTTTAACTGCAAAACTAGACAAAGTTAGAAAAAAAAGCCGACGCAAACAGGAACGCTTTATGATAATGTTTTCCATGACGATTTTGGTTGTATATATTGGAATATTTAACTATTTTCCAATTGTATATAGTTTTATTGGAAGTTTTTTTAAATGGCGTCCCATAAAAGGAATTTTTAAATTTGTGGGGTTTGATAATTATATTTGGATGCTAAAGGATCCATTGTTCTTAACTTCAATGGGAAACACTTTGATTTTTGCTTTGGTTAGTTGCTTTTTATATGTTTCATTGGGACTTATATTCGCGGTACTAATTTATTCGGTCCCAAGGTTTCAAGGCTTCTTCCGAACTACATATTTTTTGCCAGTTATAACTTCAGGTATAGCGGTATCACTACTTTGGAAATTTGCTTTCTACAATACGAACAATGGTGTTTTTAATGTGATTTTAGAGTTTTTTGGAATGAAATCGCAAATGTGGCTATTGGACGAAAAGCAGGTTTTGGCATGTATTATTGTGATGACGGTATGGAAAGAAATTGGCTATGCAATTGTAATTTTTATTGCAGGACTTAACGAAATACCAACAGAGCTTTTTGAAGCGGCTACTATAGACGGTGCAAACCGTTTTCAATGCTTTAAACGAATTATTATTCCGTTGATTAAGCCAACTACATTGCTTGTAGCGGTAACCGGAATGATAAATTTTTTGCAAGTGTTCAATCAAGTTATGCTTATGACAAGCACAGCCGGAAAATTACCTGGAGGACCTGGAACATCGTCTTATACGATGATGTTATGGATATATCAACGTGGATTTAAGGAGTTCGATTTTGGTCGTGCTTCAGCCATCGGCTACATGTTGGTTTTTGTAATTATGATTTTTACAGTGATACAGTTTCGCTTAAACAGATCGGAGGAAAAGTAATGCAAAAATTAAAAAAAGGACCTGGTTTGTGGTTAATATATGGTCTATTGTTTGTGGTAGCTTTTTGCATGTTGTTTCCTTTTATATGGATGGTTTTATCAAGTTTTAAAACGCCTGTTGAAATTTTGCGTACGCCACCAACAATCTTTCCGAAAAATCCAACTATTGGAAACTATCAAATTCTTTGGAAAAAATTCAACTTTGCACGCTTTTTTGCAAATAGTATCTTTATTACAGGCATTTGTGTATGTGCGCAGCTATACACAGCATCATTGTTTGGATTTGTATTGGGAAAATATAAATTCCGTGGAAAGAATATTATATTTGCAGCCGTTATGTTTTGCATGATGGTGCCTACCACGATTAATGTTATTCCATTATATCAAATGATGATGTGGTTTGGTTGGATTAATACTTACAAATCTGTAATCGTTCCTAATTTAATAACATTGTTTGGAATATTTATGATACGCCAGTTTTCTTCAAATATCCCTGATGGAATGTTAGAAGCCGCACGGATTGATGGTGCAAGCGAATTTCGTATATTTCATAAAATATGCCTTCCAATGTTCAAAAATCCAATTTCAGCACTTGCAATTATGCAATTTTTATGGACTTGGGATTCATATTTATGGCCTATGCTCATGTTAAATGACGTAAAGAAATATACTGTAACTTTGGGATTGGGTGCATTGAACGGTCAATATGGTACACCAATAGAAAAAATGCTTGCTGGTGCCAGTATTGCAGTTATACCAGTTCTTATTGTTTATTTAATCTTTCAACGACGTTTTATTGAAGGCATGGCCGGCGCAAGCATAAAGGGGTAAAAATGAATACAGTATTTGCACAACAACAAGGGATTTTTCCAAATACAGGCGAAGACAGCACAAAGATTTTTGCAAAGATGTTACGAGAAAATCCAAAACATACAACGTTTATTTTGCAAGATGGCCGTTATGACTTTTTCTCGGAAAATGCTTGGCAAAAAGAGTGTTACCTTTCTAACAGCGACATTATTAATCCGCACAATCTTTCCATAGAACTTTCCAAAATGGAGGATATTGTATTTGATGGTGGAGGGGCACAGTTTGTTTTTCATGGGCAAACTATGCCGTTTACTATCCACAAAAGCAAAAAAATTACGTTGAGAAATTTGACGATTGATTGGGATATTCCGCTGATAGCCGAAGGATGCGTTATACAGGCACAAAAGGATTTCATTGATGTAAAAATCGATTCTGCCTTGTATCCGCACGAAGTGGTAAATGATAAACTTTGGTTTGTCGGTGAAAACTGGCGCGAATCCGTTTGGGACTGGGGCAACACTGAGTTTGATTCCAGTACAGGAAAAGTGGCTTTTGAAAAAGGCGATACCTTCCCCAAAACAACGCAGCAGCTTTTGCCAGATGGCACCATTCGGTTTTTGGGGAATTTTAAAATGATTCCAAAGCTAGGCAACATTATTGTGTTAAGACATGGTAATCGTATCCACGCAGGTATTTTCATTCAGAATAGTAATGATATAACGATTGAGAATGTTACGCTTTATGGTACGGGTGGATTAGGAATTTTGGCACAGTTTTCTGAAACTTTGACTTTTCATCGTGTACAGATTTTGCCAAACCGTGAAAAAAATCGATGTTTCGTATCAGGGCATGATGACGGAATCCATTTGAGTGCTAATAGCGGAATAATTCGTGTAGAAGAATGCAGCTTTTTAGGGTTGATGGATGACCCATTAAATCTTCATGGAATTGCGGCAAAGTTAGAAATGCTAATTGATGAGCAAACGATACAGGGACGCTTTATGCATTGCCAGTCTAAAGGCTTTGAAGAATGGGCAAAACCTGGTCACATTATATCTTTTTTGGACGCACAGGATATGCATGTGTTGACACAAGCACATGTGCAAACATTCAAGCTGCAAACAGCGGAAACATTTTTGATTACATTTGATAAGCCTATTTCACGAGAGGTGCAGATAGGTGTTTCTTTGGAAAATCTTAGCCGAACAGCATCGCTTATTTGCAAAAATAATTATTTTGGAAGCTGTCGTGCTCGAGGAATACTTTTTTGTACACCTAAATCGGTATTGGTAGAAAATAATATATTTGAGTCAGCAGGGGCTGCAATTTTAATTGCAGGAGATGCTAGCACATGGTATGAATCCGGCGGTAGCTGTGGTGTTATGATACGAAATAATTATTTTTCTGATTGCTGCTTGACATCTAATTACTTAGGAGGTGAGGGCATAATTAGTATTCATCCGGAACTTCCTTCTCCTAAAGAAGAATATCCTTACCACAGGAATATATATATTGAAGATAATGTTTTTCAAACCTCAGATGCACATGTGTTGTATGCATTATGCACGTGGGGATTACACTTTTGCGGCAATCGTATTGTGCGCAGTTATACATATCCGGCTCGAAATGTTAATGAGAAAGTGCTTACTTTTGAGCATTGCACAAATGTCCAAGTGTTGGACAATATGCTTGTTGGAAGTGTGGTCGGAAGATATACAGAGATGATAGAAGAGAGAATGTGTTATGAAAGCGATTGAAGGTAGGTGAAAAATTGTTTGAGGTTTCTGATTTGTGTGTATAAAAATGTTTGAGGAGGAAGATTAATATGAAAAAAAGGTATAAGGTGATATCATCGTTTTTGAGTGTAATAGTTATTGTATCTGCTTTTAATCTTGGCGTTTTTTCGGCTCACGCACAAACAATATCTGAAGAAATTTATTTGAGTGATTTAGAGTGGTCTAATGCGCAGACAAATTCACAAGATGTATGGGCACAACCAAAAAAAGACGTAAATTGCGTAGATGCGCCAATAAGAATGATAGATGCTGCTGGAAATGCAGCGGCTTATTCAAAAGGAATTGCCCTGCACGCAAATGCAACATTGACATATAATCTAAATGGTCAGTATGTCATGTTCCGTGCGGATGTCGGCACGGACTATACAAACAAGGAACAAAATAAACCAACATCAATTCAGTGTTCGGTTTATGTGGATAATGAGGCAACGCCTCGGTGGAAAACTACAACACCAATTACAATTAGTACACCGTTACAACCTATTGGGGTCGATGTAACAGGCGCAACAACGCTGAGATTAGTTGTCAGCAATGGAGGCAACGGAAATGATTCTGATTGGAGTATTTGGGGAAATGCAAAATTGGTGCGTATAGTATCACAACGAGAGTTGTTAGACCAAACAATCATACAAGCTGAGACGTTGACATCAGAAGGCTATACAGATGCCAGCTGGGCAGAGATGCAGATTGCCCTTGAAAGCGCAAAACTAGTTATCGGCGAAGATCCCCAAGCGTGTAAAAATGCCCAAAATGCATTACAGGAAAAGTTGGATAATCTTATTAAAGCATACCCCATTATTTTGGAAAGCTCAATCAATGGTACTTTGACGTCAC
>DAMDCT010000007.1:47952-52553 GCA_032091455.1 Oscillospiraceae bacterium
GTGGGGATGGGAGAAAGTGTTACAATTCAAGCAATCCCCAATGATGGTTACAGGCTTTACCATTTATATGTAAATGGTGAGGATGTTACACAAAACGTTGACGAAGCAGGTCGTTTTACACTTGATAATGTGAATGCGTCGGTGACTGCCAGTGCAACATTTGAGTCATTGCATTTGACAGAAAAATACCTCAGCGATGTAAATTGGAAAAGTGCTAATGTTTCAATGAATCGCATGCCAGCGTGCGATGCTAATATTAAATATACGCCAATCAATGTGTATGGTACAACATACGATAAAGGACTTGGCTTGCATGCAGGGCATGAGGTGGTTTATACTTTGGGCGGTAACTATCAAAAGTTGACAGCCGTAGTCGCACCTGATAATAGTTGCAATGCAGAGTCAAATAAAAACATGAGTATCATGGGATTAGTGGTTTATGCAGATGGCATAGGGATTTTTAGAGACGACCACATCAACTTCCATACACTGGATAAAATTAACATGGAATTGGATTTGCAAGGAGTGCAAGAGCTAAAAATCTGTGCAACCAATGGTGACAATGGCAATGACTGGAGCGATGATTTAAATCTAGCTGATGCAAAGCTCTATTATGTTGGTACGGAATTAGCGGGTATTGATATTAATGGCAGTCCACTCAAAGAATATCTTCCGTCTGTTCATCAATATAACATAGAAGCCAAAGGGGAGTTCCCTGTTGTTTCTGTGCGAACTTTAAACAATGCCCAAGCCATCGTAACACAAGCAACAGCGAACAATAACGTTGCGACAGTTTCAGTGGGCACAGAATTATATACAATTTCATTCAAAGATGAAGCATTGTTTTCAGACTTCAGTATTTCTTTGCCGAGTGATCAGCTACTGCTTGGAACAGGAATCATTCATGCAAACAATATTTACGTGACCATTCCGGAGGGTATGGATAAAAAAGCACTTGCGCCGAAATTTACAACTGGAAAATGTTGTGCCGTAACAGTGAATGATGTGCCACAGGAAAGTGGAGTTTCTACTCACAATTTTGTGTCTCCGGTGGTGTATACAGTCAGCGACGGAGATGAAACTAAAAACTATACAGTTCATGTTGGAACGTGGAAGGACATTCCCAAGGGGTTTGCAGATGAAACCGCAGGCGTTTTGGAGCGACCATCTGTTGTTAATTATCCAGGAACAATCACAATGAAAATGGTCATGTCTGTTCCGGTGAAGGGAAGTACAACAGAATCTCATGTTTCCGCAAAATTCGATTACGCACTTGACGTAATGCGCCAAATTGATAATGTAACAAGAGGAATTCCAAAAGTGATATATCTGGTTGGTTGGCAATACCAAGGACATGATGACAAATATCCCGCATGGTTTGAAGTCAACAATCATCTTAAGTGTGCATCTTGTACACACCAAACATCGCTTGATTGTCTAAAATGGCTTATGGATGAAGCTTATGAAAAATACAATACGCGAGTAAGTTTGCATATTAATTCCACAGACGCCTATAAAGATAGCCCTCTATGGCAAACGTATGTTGACAATGATTTAATTTCCAAAACAATTATTGGAACACTCAAAAAAATTGGTACGTGGGAAGGCGAGTCGGCATATCAAGTGAATTATAAGAATGAATGGGAAAAAGGCTTTTATAAGCAACGCGTTGATCAACTTTTGAGAATGTTTGATGGTCGCATCCAACGTGCAGGCACCATTCACAGTGATGCGTTCTTTTGTCGTAGCTCCAAGCAAAGCAATGTGCGTACCGAGCAGGAAGCTCGTGTAAGAATGATTCGTTATTGGCGCGAATGTGGTGTTGATTTGACAACGGAATTTTTACACGATGGAAATGAAAAAAATGCTGGCGGTGACGGAAGTGGCTTGCTTGGTGTATGTCCTATGGTGTGGCATTTCAATCAAAGTATAGACAGCTATATGACACGACCAGCGTCTATGATTACGGGCGGAGGTATCAATGATATAGAATACGGCGAGGACAAAGAGACAGTGGAAATTCTTTTTGGTCGCAATATGTGGGGCGAGGATTTGCTCACCACACGTGAAAAGTATGGATTAGATCATAATCCAACTTGGGCTGAACAATTTAGAGCGCAATTCTGTACGCAGACATTACCGTATACCTATCAAAATCAATTTGATAGACTGTGTTTAGAAAATAACGTTGTGAAGTATTCTGATGGCTTAGTGGCAAACGCAAATAACCGTACTGTCTTTCGTGACAGTAAGCTGATTCGTGAAAACGATGATGTGTTTGTTCCGGTAACATGGAAAGAAAATGAAATTATTGCATACAGCGCAAACGGATATTCAAATAAAACGTGGCGTTTTCAAAAAGAGTTTAATGTGACAATGGTAGATATCTATTCGATTGATAAAACGGGAGCAACCTTACTAGCATCAAATGTAGATGTGAGCAGTGGGCAAATAACACTTAGCTTAACAGCAAATCAAATGATAAGTATTGTGCCTGCCGGTGCATAAATTTAAACAGAAAAAGCCGGAGCGTGTTTTGAGCTCCGGCTTTGTGTAAACAAGAAGAGATATTAGGAAAAGAGAGAGCAATAATGAACAACGAAAACTTTCACCCAATAAAGGCAATTCCACCCTGCACACATGCCCTTCACCACTGGAACAAGGCAGAAGGTCTTTTGAGATATGAATACAATGGAATTGATATTCTAGAAATCAGTGTTTCAAAGAATACAGAGTTACAATTTCGACATGGTTCAGACGGAACAATACAAAGTGTACAATATATCCAGCAAGTTTATTTGGCGAGCGAATCACCCATTCTGGCAAAAATTAAAATTCGCTTAAACGCAGACTGCTTAAATATGCGACCAGCTCGGGCAAAATTTGAGCAATCTATTTTGGGTACAAACACCGGCTTGTTAAATTATGGGGTAAATGGTATGTATGATCCTGCGTGGGATCTGTTAATTGATTGGCACGGACAACCGTGGTTATGGTGTGATCCTCACACGGTGACAGAATCTAACGGCTTTGTTTCGGCAACGTTTGAAACAGAGTTAAATCTCAGTGCTTTATTTATCAATATTCGACCACGTTACTATCAAAAGCATTTAGGTTATCAATATCATACACCGTGGCAGCATCGCCCAAAAGACAATGCTGTTGCCGGATGGTGTTCATGGGAGGCATATCGGCGTGACATTTCTCAGGAAAAAATTGAGAAGGTAGCCGAGTTTTTGACTCATAATCTAAAGCCTTATGGTCTATCATACCTTCAAGTGGATGATGGATATCAAGCCATGCCGCTTCCAGTGAAAGCTGAAATGACCATGCCAGAAGGCTGGATGACCTGTGATAATGAAAAGTTTCCTGGCGGACATGACTGCATTGTGAAAACCATTGAAAAGCGTGGCTTAATTCCTGCCGTATGGGTAAATGCGAACATTACCAATCCCGAATTTCCAAAACTTCATCCAGACACTGTGATATGGAACGGCGACCAGCCGATGAAAGGGGAGTGGATTGATTTTCTTTACAATTGTACACCGGAAACGCTAGCGCAGCATGTAGAACCACTATTTTGTGCACTGCGACAGAAAGGTTATCGTTATGTAAAAATTGATGCAATTCGTCACTTACTGCTAGACGGACTGCATGAGTGTGTGCGGTTAGGAAAGATGACCGACGATGAAGCCAGTAATCTGTTCCGAGCATACATGGAATCCACTCGCGCAGGTATGGGGGAAGATGTCTATTATCTAGCCAGTTGGGGAGAGATGCACGAAGTAATTGGAGTTGCAGATGCTTGTCGTATTTCAATGGACGCAAATCCCACATGGGCTGGAGTTCGCATGCAATTATTTGAATCGGCACGCTGGTTTCATACACAACGAATTTTATTTCTTAATGATCCTGATCATGTTTGTGTCCGCACAAAAAGCGAGTGGGCACGCAGCATTTTATCGCTGATTTCTCTGTCTGGAGAGCTGTATATGCTCAGTGATAAGCCAGAGGAATATACACCGGAAAAATTAGAAATTATAAGAAAAACACTTCCGCCGCTTCAAACAAAAGCAGGTGAAACAGGACCTTTGCAGATGGAGTATCCTGCCTATACATGGACCAAGCTTCATGGGTTTGCGGTGCAAAGTCATGAGACCCCGGTAGAACTGGAGTCGGTTACAAAGTCAGAGGCAGAGTGTATTGCCGGCTGGGCACCTGACCGACAAGCTATGCATCCATTTTCATCACTATGGTCTTTTGCAATGAATCATCACGGACTCAGATGGCAAATTATGCTGCGCGTTGCCACAACTTCGCTTAGTGAGAGTACTGTTGCTCTAGAAAATTTAGCGCTCGACCCACAAAAAACATATGTTGCATATAGTTTCTGGCAGCAAAAATATCTGGGAGAAGTAACAAAAAGCTTACATTGTGTGGCGTTGGAGCTGGGAGCTTGTGAAGTGGTTGCGTTTTATGAAAAACCGCAGGTACCAATGGTAATTTCGTCTAATCGCCATGTATCTATGGATGCGGTGAGCATTGAAAACTATCATTATGAAGAAGGAGTTTTAAAATGGGATGTCAAAGGCGCTGTAAAC
>DAMDCT010000008.1:0-18623 GCA_032091455.1 Oscillospiraceae bacterium
GGATCTTTTAACCCCACTCTTCCTCGCCTTATTGCATTTGAAATTGCAGATACAGCTTGCTCTTGACCAATTATTCTTTTATGAAGTATGTCTTCCATTTCAAGTAAACGTTTGCTTTCCAATTGAGTAAGTTGTTTTATAGGAACACCCGTCCAGCTTGAAACAATTTCTGCAATATCATTTGAAGTTACCTCTCCAGTAACTCTTCCTCGCTTCTCTTGCCACTCCTGCATTGATTTTTCTAGCTTTTCATTTAGTAGCTTTTCTTTATCACGATATTTTGCTGCACCCTCAAAGTCTTGTGAGTTTACAGCCGCAGCCTTTTCTGCATTAATCTCCTTAAGTTGCGCCTCTATTTCTTTTATACAGCTTGGAGCTGTAAATGCTTTTAATCTGACACGGGATGCCGCCTCATCAACAAGGTCTATTGCTTTATCAGGTAGATACCTATCGGATATATATCTGGATGACATGGTTACTGCTGCCTTTATTGCCTCATCCGTTATTTTTATTTTATGGTGGGCTTCATATTTATCCCGCAATCCAAATAAAATTGATATTGCATCCTCAATGGATGGCTCATTTACGGTTACTGGTTGAAATCTTCTTTCAAGTGCCGCATCTTTTTCTATATGTTTTCTATACTCATCAATAGTAGTAGCGCCAATTAGCTGTATTTCGCCACGTGCTAATTGAGGTTTTAAAATATTTGCAGCATCAATTGCGCCTTCTGCGGCACCCGCTCCAATTATATTATGAAGTTCGTCAATAAACAAAATAACATCGCCTTGGCTTATAACCTGCTCAATAACCTTTTTAATTCTTTCCTCAAAATCTCCACGATACTTTGCACCAGCAAGCATTGCAGTAAGATCCAAAGATACGATTTTCTTATCTTTAATTGTTTCTGGGACTTCACCAGATGCAATCTTTTGAGCTAGCCCTTCAACAATTGCTGTTTTCCCTACTCCTGGTTCTCCAATTAAGCAAGGATTGTTCTTAGTTCTTCTTGATAGAATTTGAATAACCCTTTCTATTTCTTCTTCTCTGCCAATAACAGGATCAATCGTATTATTTTTTGCTTGCTCTGTTAAGTCCTTGCCATACTCAACCACATGAGATTTACCTTGTTTTTTGCTTTTCTTTGAAAATATATCATTTGATGATTTTGAGTCTGCCTCGGTATATTGATCGGTTATTTCCTTAACGCAGTTTAAATATAAATCCTTTGAATTTACTCCTAATTCTTGCAAAAACAATACCGCATAGCAATCACTTTCTTGTAATATTGATAATAGAACATGTTCAGTTCCAACATATTTATGTCCTAAGTTTCTTGCTTCATATATTGAATTTTCCAGTATTCGCTTACTTCTTGGTGTAAAATCATTTGGTGTTAGTTCTGTTTTTATTCCAGTACCAAAAGTTTCCTTTAACTTCCTCTCTATATCTGCTGTTGTAACATTATTTTTAGCTAGAAATGCAGATGATACACTTGACTCCTCTCCAACTAGACCATATAAAATGTGTTCACTCCCAATGCAGGTATGCCCTAATGATGATGCAATTGCTATTGCTCTATTAATCGCATGGTTTGCTTTTTCTGTAAATCCATTAAATACAAACATAATTTTTCTCCATTTCTTATTTTTAAATAGTTATAATATTTCTTTAATAATTTTCGCCCTATTATAATCTCTTTGCTTAGAATTATATTGTTTATTATCCTTAACACAAATAGATGCTGTTCCAACAAAATTTATAAGTTCATTAATTGAAGCTACACTGACATCATTTATAATATGCTCTGATATTCCTAGTCGAACATTTGATATGTGATCAAAAAACTCATTAGAGGAAATTAACATTGCATTTTTTAAAATACCATAGCTCCTGCATATTTCATCTATAATATCGAGATTGTTTGTCACAATTTCTTTTCTAGCTTCATTTTCCCTATCAATAATTTGCAAAATCACATTTTCTAAATTTTCAATTGCTGTTTGTTCTGAAAGCCCCAATGTTACTTGATTGGAAATTTGATATGTTGATCCTATTGACTTAGTCCCTTCACCATATGTTCCTCTTACTGTTAGTCCAAGTTTATTTACTGTTGAAACAAGCTGTGAAATTATATTTGTTTTCTCAAGTAAAGGTAGATGCAACATTACTGATGCTCTCAATCCTGTTCCTAAATTTGTTGGGCATACCGTTAAATATCCTAAACGCTCGTCAAAAGCATATTCTAATTGTTCATCCAGCAAATCATCAATTTTATTGCAAGTATAAAAAGCTTGCTTTAAGTTTAATCCGCTTTCAAGCACCTGTATTCTAATATGGTCTTCCTCGTTTACCATAATACTAATTCCATTATCTTTTGATAATGCCAACATTCTATTTTTAGGTTTTTCAATAAAATTTCTACTGACAATATGTTTTTCTACTAAAGCTAACAGCTCCAGATTGCTTAAATCATCAAGGTATATAAACTCAAATTGATTATTGCCAAGATTTGCTTTTTCTAACGCTTGCCTAACATTATTATTTAGTTCAATTTGTTGTTGTTCTGAAATTTTATTTTTAAATGGTAATGATTTAAGATTTCTTGCCAATCTTATTCTTGTGCTTATTACAATATCACTTTGCTGAGATTCTTTTTTATACCATTTATCCATAATTATGACCGTTCCTTTCTTAAAGACCGAAACATTCAAGTGTCACTACTAATTTTCCAGTTTTTTTAACTCGTCTCTTATAGCTGCTGCTGTTTCAAAGTCTTGAATTTCTATAGCATTATTCATCTTTTCATTAAATTCATTAATTAAACTTACAGTATTATCCTTCTTGCTAAATTTATTTGGACTTTTACCAATATGATAAGCCTTGCCATGAATATTTTCAATTGTTGGTAAAAGTTCATTTTTAAAAGTTATATAGCATTCATTACAACCTAATGTTCCATTTGAGAGTATTTCTTGAAAAGTAGAGTTGCATTTAGAACATCTTTTCTGTTGTTGATAGTTGGTTTTTGCAAAATCAGGCATAATATGATTTAATGAGAAATTCCCAATTATATTTGCATAACCTTCTTTAAACGTACACTCCGTACACATGTGTGTTGTTGTCGTATTACCATTTATTGTTTTAGTAATGACGGTTGAGGCATAATTCTTATTGCATTTTTCACATAGCATCTAAAATTCCCCCTGCAAATTTATATTGTATTTATTAGCATTGTCTTTAATATATTAGACCTTATTGTGCGCTTTATTAATTCATCTAATCCTTTAAAATTATTATCTGATATAGCTGCAAGCATTATTTTATTTTCAAACTCATTTATCTGTCCATCTTTTTTAAGACTATTAATAATAATATGTGCTGATGTCTCATCTATTGCATCATCAATTGAATTTATTATATGAAGTATTAACTCACTTTTAGAATAATCGAGTTTCACAATCTTTATAAATCCACCACCGCCACGCCTGCTTTCAACTATATATCCCTGAGCTTGAGTAAACCTTGATGTTATCACGTAATTAATCTGACTTGGTACACAACCAAGCCTATTTGCTAAATCGTTTCTCTGTATATGTATTGTGCCATCCTGTTCACTTAATAGTTGTTGAAGTGTATCTGTTATTATCTCTGTAATTTTAATCATGATCTCTCCTTTTTGAACCTTAGCTGACCTTTATATTTCCATTATAATCGAAAGTCAAAGAAAGTCAAGTATTATTTTAACAAAATTTATTTTTATTTGTGTAACACACAATTAGGGTTCTACATAGTATGTGTTGTAATAACTTTAAGGAGGAATTTATTTTATGTGTAACAACAATTGTGGCGGATTTGGTGGAAACTGCAGCTGGATACTTATTATTATTTTATTACTAGTTTGCTGTGGCGGCGGATGCGGTATCCTAGGTGGCGGCGGATGCGGATGCAATAACAATCCTTGCTGTTAATCAAATCACTGTAGGTTTGGCGCATTATGGAAATAAGGAATGGCGAAAAGCGCCATTCCTTATTTTGTTGCAATTTATGAAAATTATTGCTAAAATAGAATATGAAAGTGTTACCATAAAAGGAGATTTTATAATGCGTATTGTTCATACAGCAGATTGGCATATTGGTAAAATATTAAATGATTATTCCCTTATAGAAGACCAAAGATATTATTTTGATAAATTTATAGATGAATTAAGAATTTTAAATGCAGATGCTTTAATTATCGCAGGCGATTTATATGATAGATCTGTCCCTTCTGCTGAAGCAATTTCTTTACTTAATTCAATCTTATGTAAAATTGTACTTAATTTAAAAATACAGACATTTATCATTGCAGGAAATCACGATTCTAAAGAACGTCTTTCGTTTGTTGGGGATTTATTGGAACAAAGCGGACTTCATATTGCAGGAAATATAACTACTAAAATTAAAAAAGTTACTATATGTCAAAATGAAAATAAAGCAAATATCTATATGTTACCGTATATTGAACCCCATAATGTAAAAAGCATTTATAAAGATAGTGAAGTAAAAACTCATAACGATGCTATTCATCTATATTGTGAAGACATGATAAATAATATTAATTTGAAAGAAACTAATATATTAATAGCACATGGACTATTTCAATACAATAATTCAGAAAGCCAAATAGCTGAAACAAGTGTTGGTGGAAGTGACATGGTTGATGCAACGCTTTTCAATAAATTTAATTATGTTGCATTAGGACATTTGCACTCTCATAGAACTGCCGGAAATGAAAAAATGATATATGCAGGATCTCCACTTAAATACTCAATTGATGAATTCTCACAGAAAAAAAGCTATACCGTAATTAATATAGATGATAATGGCTTAATATCCCTTGATACTAAAACGATTAAGCCTTTAAGGGATGTAAGAATTATCGAGGGTAGTTTTGAATTTATCTCAACTAGAGGAAATCAAACAAATTTTGATGACTACGTGTTTGCAAATATAACAAACGATAAAGTCATTCTTAATGCCATAACAATCTTAAAATCTATTTTTCCAAATATACTTGGTTTAAAATATATTAATCTTAATAATCGTAATATGGATAATTCCATTCAAACTAAAAATGCTGTAAACCAACAAAATGAACAGCAACTATTTTCTGGATTTTATGAAAACACTATGAATAATCCTCTAAGTGAAAATCAAGTAAAATATATTTCAAAAATATTTAAGTCACTAAAAGGAGAACAAAATGATACCAATTAAACTTGAATTTGAAGCATTTGGTCCTTTTGCAAAGCATCAAATAATTGATTTCAGAGAATTTGATAGTGACCGATTGTTTTTAATATCAGGTCAAACAGGTTCTGGTAAAACAACTATTTTTGACGCAATTACGTTTAGTTTATATGGACAAGCTAGTGGCTCTACTCGCCAAGCTGATACGTTTAAAAGTGATTTCGCTGATGATAAAACGATTTGTTACATTATATTTGAATTTATAGTAAAAGGTAAACGTTATATCGTTCGCCGTGAGCCAATACAATATAGGCTTAAACGAAATCAAAATATTGTTAAAGAAAGTTCAACCGCTACGTTAACGTTTGAGGATGGGAATATAATATCAGGACCACAGAATGTAGATAAGTATATTGAAGAACTTTTAGGTATTAATGCTGACCAATTTAAAAAGATAGTTATGCTACCGCAAGGAGAATTTAGACGTTTTTTATCAGATGACAGTAATGAAAAACAAAAAATATTGAGAAAAATTTTCAGTACTAAAATTTTAGATGATTTTACGGAGCTACTTCGTCTTAACGTGAATCAACTAAAAAATAATCTTGAAAGCAAAATGACTGAATGCAATGCCTATATAAATAGTATTGTATGCATTGATAATTGTGAGATTTCTTCAGAAATTGATAAACCTAATCATAATATTGCATACATTATAGAGTTATTAAAAAGCAACAATAAAACAACTCAATCTTGTGTAGAAAAAATCAAATCAGAACTTGAACAGTTGAATGATAAAAAGCAAGCAATCAACTTACAATATCATGAGGAAATCAACAGTAAATTCAAGCTTTTAAATAAAACAAAATTAGAACTTGAAACATTAACTAATCAAGAGCATGATTTTAAGTCCATAGAAAGCAAAATTAAACTACTAAGACAAATCAGAGATATTTTACCTCTTGATAAGGAAATCAAGTCAATAAGTGAGCAACTTTATCAAGCAAATGAAAAGCTGTCTACTTATCAACAAAATATAATAAGCAATAAAATTGAACTAGAATTAGCAACTAAAAACTATGAGATTGCAAAACAAAATAAAGATAAAATCCCATCTATAGTCAAAAGCATTGAGGATATTAATAAACAGCAGGAACTTTTATCTGAAATTGAACTGGCAAAAAAGCAAATTGATGAAATTATGCAAAATAAAAAAAATCTTACAGAAAACAACCATGCTCTTAATAATTTTAGAAAACACATTTCTATATGTAATGAAATTGAGCAGGTTACGAGTATCACCAATGAGCTTTTATTATTAGATAAAAACATTGAACAGTATAGAAACACATCCACACAATACCTAAGAGTCAATAAAGAATATCAAGCAACATTTAATGCCTTTATTAGTGGTCAAGCATATATGCTATCAAGCAATCTTGAAAAAGATATGCCTTGTCCTGTATGCGGCTCAACCTCACACCCAAATCCGGCAAAGAATAGCGGTGAACACGTGTCACAAGAAAAGCTTGATGAAGCTAAAAATATATACGAACAAGTGTCACAACAAGTTGAATCTATACTAGCTACTTGTAAACAGCAAATTTCAAGCTTTAATTTTGAAGAATCGCATGATATTATAACAGATTATGCCCCCTATATTAAGCAGAAAACCAATGATAACTATAGACAAATAGAAAAATTAAAAGCTAATCTTAGTGAAATAAGACTTAGAAATGATTTAAAAAGCATTTCTCCTCTCCCTAAATTGGAATCCGTTGACAAAAAGATTGGTGAACTTGAAAAAACAGTTGCAGTAAATAATGAGAAATATGAAACTGCTACATTATTACTAGATAAATTAACAGAAAATTTAGTGGATAAGCTAGCTAACAAACAATCGTTAGCTGTAAAAATCGACGAATTAAATAGGGAAATTAAATCTATAAATCAAGTCGCAAATGAACTTGAAAACAACCTTGATATTCTTAAACGTACTAAGGAACGTAATCTTGAAGCTATTCATCAAGCAAATGAATTAATCACTAACTATCAAGCAAATAAAGCTGAAGTAATTATAAAATTTGATAGTTATTTGAGCAAGTCAAAAATAGATTTAGAAACTTATAATTCAAATAAAGCTGATGTTTACAATATTACCGCTTTAGAAGAAAATTTATCGACTTATAAGAATAGTGTTTCTGTTAAACTAAATTTAATTGAAACGTTATCTGAACAATTACATGGAAAATCAATTGTCGATATTATCTTTCTACAAGAAAAATTAAATGAAATTAATTCTGATATTGAAATTAAAAATCAAGAATATCTGAAACAAAATTCGGCTTTAAATTCAAATACTTCAATATACATAAAGCTTACAGAAGTATTTCATCATTATAATGAGGTAAGCAATGAATATTCAGAAGTTAACAAACTATTTGAAGTTGCAAACGGAAAATATAGTGACAGATTAAACTTTGAGCGTTATGTTTTGGCAACATACTTTAACGACGTCATTGAAAATGCCAATTTAAGACTTGAACAAATGACAAATTCAAGATATACTTTAGTAAGGCGCGTTGAAAAGGAAAAAGGGAATAAATCCTCTGGTCTAGAGCTTGATGTATTTGATAGTTATACAGGAAAATCACGGCATGTTAATACCCTATCAGGTGGCGAAAGTTTTAAAATAGCATTATCTCTAGCCCTTGGATTAGCAGATATAATAAGTCAAAACTCTGGTGGAATTGAAATTAATACAATGTTTATTGATGAAGGTTTTGGCTCACTTGACTCAAATTCATTAGATAGCGCAATAGAATGTCTATGTGAATTAAGTTCAAGTGGTCGATATATAGGTATTATTTCTCATGTAAATGAACTTAAAGAAAAAATTCCAGCAAAAATAGTAGTTGTACAGCAATTAACCGGAAGTTATATTGAAAAATAGCTTTAGTTAGGAGTGCAAGCCTTGAAGCCATCAAAATTCTTAAATACTATTTATTTTATTGGCACTATTTGTATCTGTGTTATTGTTTTTTCACTTATAAATGAAAAAAATACTTTAATTCAATCTTCAGCACAAAATTACGGTTATTGGGAAAATGAAGATGAATACGAACAATCACAGTTAGAAGTAGATTCCCCCTCAAACAATGATGAAATCCTTGAATTGGAAACTGTGGAAAGTAGTTGTTCTAATAGTAAAAATCCAACTTCATCAAAAAATGCATACTCAAAAAAAACAAGCAGTAATAGAGTATCATCAAAATACTCTTCCTCAAAAAGAATTTCTAGCAAAAAAACATCTTCTAGAGTTGCTTCATCAAATGCAGTTTTAAGCAGAACTACACTTCCTAAAACTACTACTAGCAAAGCCGAAGAGTACACTGGTATAGTCAACATAAATAGTGGCTCATTTCTACAACTTTGCTCCTTAGATGGAATTGGTGAAGTTACCGCACAAAATATTATTGATTTTAGGAAATCATGTGGTGGGTTTAACTGCATTGATGAAATAATGAATGTCAAAGGTATTGGTGAAATAAAGTTTAATACTATAAAAAATAGAATCACAGTATAAGAAAAGAAATGGAGAATATAAAATGATAATTGAATTAAAATCACGTTCAGCTATTGCTAAAATCGAAACTAAAGGTGCAGAGTTAATCTCACTTCAAGATGTATTTGGAGTAGAATATATGTGGCAAAAGGATGCAAAATACTGGAATAGAAGTTCACCAATACTATTCCCTATCGTTGGAAACCTTAGAAACAATAAAACAATAATAGATGGCAAAGAGTATAGTATACCAAAGCATGGGTTTTGTAGAGATGCAGAATTTAAAGTTATGTACCAATCTGATACCAAAGTCATTTTAAACTATTGCTATAATGAAGGTACATTGGAAGTTTATCCATATAAATTTAATCTTACATTGACTTATTCTTTAATTGATGGTCAAATTGAAATAAGATATACTGTATTAAATCTTGATAACAAAGCTATCGACTACTGCTTAGGCGCTCATCCTGCTTTTAATGCTCCATTGCAAGGTGATAGTGGGTTTGAGGACTATATTCTTGAGTTAAATAAAAATGAATCTGGTGGCTGTCCTGTCTATGATTGCGACAAACTTGAATTTAACATAAATAATCGTGTTGATTACCTAGATAATTCTAACAAGCTAATGTTAAAATATAGTTACTTTGATAATGATGCAATTTTATTTGATAAAATAGTATCTTCAAATGTTAAGCTCCAAAACATCAAATCCGGTCGAGGTGTCGAAGTGAAATTTGACGGTTTTGACTATATCGCATTTTGGACACCAACAAAAATGGATGCGCCATTCTTGTGCATTGAACCTTGGATTGGTATGGCAGTTTGTAATGACGAAGATGATAACTTCATTAGTAAACGTGGCGTAAAGCATTTAGAGATAGACGAGCAACATTCATATAAATTAACTATTATCCCAATGTAACTCTTCACGGAATAAATGGAGAATTATAAAAAGAAGTAGCTATTATAAAATTAAAGTCGCTCTAGTTTATTAATCTATAACAGCCAATTTACCCTTTTACATATATAGACTTATTTAATAAGTTGAGCTAAATTCTAATACTTATATTTTCACATTAATACAAAAAAAGCATATTATATTTATAGCAGGACAATGGAGTCAGTGTGACTACTATTGCCCTGCTATTTTTTTAAGGAGTGATAGTATATGTGTTCAATTTCTGGGATGGCAGATTTTTTATCAGACGGAAATATTAATTTGGAAACTATACGTGATATGAGAGGTGAGCTTGATCACCGTGGACCTGACCAAAATGGATTAGCGTATGGAAAAAGTTATGCATTCGCACACAATCGCCTAGCTGTTATAGACGTTGAGAATGGGCGTCAACCTATGAGATATACTTATGGTAATGCGAATTACTGTATTGTTTATAATGGTGAACTATATAATGCAAACGAATTGAGAAAAGATCTTTTATCCTACGGACATAAATTTTCAACTCATTGTGATACTGAGGTTTTACTTATAGCATACGCTCAATGGGGAGAGTCCTGTGTGGATAAGTTAAATGGAATTTTTGCATTTGCTGTATATGATAGTAAAGACAACAAGATATTTTGCGCGAGGGACCGTTTAGGAGTTAAACCATTTTTCTACACAGTGAAAAATTCTACTTTTATATTTGCATCTGAAATAAAAGGAATATTAAAACACCCTGATATAAAACCACAAATAAATCAAGAAGGAATATGGCAACTAATTTATTTATCTCCAACTAGATTACCTAATAGTGGTGTTTTTAAGAATATTGATGAACTTGCTCCAGGTTGCTGCTTAACATTTTCGGATAAAGGTCTAAAAACAAAAAAGTATTGGCAACTAACAGCACATGAGCATGAGGAAAATTTTGATAAAACGGTACAGCATACTAGAGAATTAGTATTTGATGCAATAGAACGACAGCTAGTTTCAGATGTTCCTCTTTGTTCATTTCTATCTGGCGGACTTGATTCTAGTATTATTTCATCAATAGCATCCAGTGTGTATAAAAAAAACGGGCAGAAACTATCTACATACTCATTCGAGTTTGAGGGTAATCATGAGTTTTTTAGGTCAACCTCGTTTCAACCGGAAAGTGATGAGGAGTATGCATTATATACAGCAAATCAGATTGGTTCTAAACATACTATATTATCAGCAACCTCTAATGATTGTGCTAATTTATTATATGACTCAGTCAAATTCAGAGATTTACCCGGAATGGCGGATATTGATTCATCCCTGCTTTTTTATTGCAAGCAGGTTAAAAAACATCACACTGTAGGAATGTCAGGAGAATGTGCTGATGAAATATTTGGAGGATATCCTTGGTTTTACAAGCCTGAAATGCTATCGAGCGGAACTTTCCCATGGATACATTCACTTAATATTAGGTCAGAAATTTTCAATGACGAATTTGCTCATCATAAGGGTGGACTGGATTTTGTAGGTGATACCTATGCAAAATATCGAGATGCATGCCCTACTTTACCAAATGAAAGTAATGAGGAATACTTGAAGCGGTTATCTTGCTTTTTAAGTGTAAGTTTTTTTATGACATCTTTACTTGAAAGAAAAGATCGCATGAGTATGGCATCAGGACTTGAGGTCAGAGTTCCTTTTGCAGATCATCGTATTATAGAATACATCTTTAATGTACCGTGGGCTTTTAAATATAAGGACAATATTGAAAAATATCTTTTAAGAAAGGCTGCACATGATATTTTACCACAACGGATACTATATCGTAAAAAAAGTCCTTATCCTAAAACACATAACCCAAATTATGAAAACATCGTTTCTAGCTTATTAAAAGAGCGTATGCAAACCAATGATTGCATTTTAAAAGAAATAATCAATAAAGATTCTCTTGGAAATATTTTAGAAGGTGAAAATATTACATGGTTTGGTCAGCTAATGGGGCGCCCACAGCTTATCGCATATCTTTTACAGCTAGATTTTTGGTTTAAACATTACAAAGTCGAAATTTGCTAGTTGAAAAATATTCTTGATATTCAAGTTAAATATTATTTATATTATGTATCTATTGACATTCAAGGAACTTTCAACTATAATAAAAAAAAATAATATAATAAACCGTTGATTAAGATTAGTAAGCATAACAAAGATTTTAAGAGAGTTGCAGTAGGTGCGAGTGCAACAATTAAAGTTATGTTGAATGGACTTATGAGGGCAATCCGAAATAAAAGTAGGCGTTGACGGAAACTCTAACCGTTATGATGAGAGCATATTTTTGTATGTGATATTTACCTATTTCAAGGTGGCTTTCAGATTTACACTTCTGTTCCTTTATTCGGAACGGAAGTTTTTTGTTTATAAGGAGTTGGTTATTATGGTTGAGGACTGGTGGTGGTTCAATAAAAATTAATAAGGAGTATTGGTTTTAATGGAAAAGAGAAAAAGAATTTTAACTGGTGACCGTACAACAGGACGTTTACATTTAGGTCATTACGTAGGCAGTTTACAAAACAGAGTAAAACTTCAAGACGAATATGATACGTTTATTTTGTTAGCTGATGTTCAAGCATTGACAACACATTTCAAAAACCCTGAGGTTATAAAACATAGTATTTACGAAGTAGCCATTGATAATTTATCAGTGGGTCTTGACCCTAATAAAGTTACATTTATTCAACAGTCACAAATATCTGCAATTGCTGAATTAACGGTATTTTACTCAATGTTTGTTTCTGTGAATTCCTTGCGACACAACCCCACAATTAAAACGGAAGCAAAACAATACGGATATGATGATTTAACATATGGATTTTTAGGTTATCCCGTTAGTCAAGCCGCAGATATTACCTTTTGTAATGCTGATTTAGTTCCTGTTGGAGAAGACCAACTTCCACATATGGAGCAGACAAGAAAAGTTGTGCGCAGATTTAATGAACTATATGGAAAAGGTACTGATATTATAAAAGTGCCAAATACTTTACTTAGTGACGTTTCACGACTAGCTGGGTTAGACGGAAATAGCAAAATGGGAAAAAGCCTTAATAATGCTATATATCTTTCAGATGATGAGCAAACAGTTACTGCAAAAATTAAATCTTCCATAACGGATACAAATAGAATATCAATATCTGACAAAGGTAATCCTAATATTTGTGTTGTAAGCCAGTATCAAAAGGCATTTAACCATACTGAATATGAAAATATATGTAATATGTGTAGAAATGCAAAAATTGGTTGCGTTACATGCAAAAATATGTTAGCAAAAAAAGTCAATGAACTCCTCTCCCCAATAAGAGAAAAAAGGCACTTTTATGAAATGAATAAAGGAATGGTAAGAGAAATTATTTCAAGTGGTAGTCAAATAGCTAATCAAATTGGTAATTATAAAGTCCAACAAGTTAAAGAAGCAATGAGTTTATCACTAGATTTATAGTTGGTGAAAATTATATATTTTTGAAAGGGACTATAGTATGGAAGTAATAATTGAAAGAGAACCTTCGCTTGAAACTGCTAATCAAATATACAAAATTGCAAAAGATTATGTTAAGGATTATTTTACTGAAAATTTGCCCAATGACACTAAAAATGATTTGCTATTTCAGCAAGCAATGTGTTTAAAAAAAGATAAAGAAATTATTTCTTTTATTGTTTTTACTTGCTGGGATGGTTCACCACATATTACATTGATGGCTACAAAAAGGTCATACGCTGGTAAAGGATATGGCAAAAATTTAATGCAACATTTTATTAATCACATAAATAATCTCGAATTTAATCGTATAGAGTTGTTTACAGTTCCACCAAGGGTAAAACCCGCATATGCTACAACCGTAGCATTTTATCAAAGTGTTGGTTTTATTATAGAAAGAGAGTATTCACAATTGTGGGAAAATGGTGCTATTAAAATGATTAAAACATGGTGAATTGATATTTATAAATATAATAGATAAATACAATACCGCCATATACTATACCTAATTTAAAAAGTACTAACCAAAAAAACTTCACACTTTAACTTGTTAAACTGTTGACAATCATTTAGACATAATATAAAATAGAGAGGAAAGAATAAATTAGGTGGTTATGCTGTTATATTGCGTGACTACCGATTTTCATAATATTGTCTCTTAAAATAACCAACGATTGTTTTAAGAGTTTGATTTTTATCGTTGGAGGAATGGAGATGTTATGGGCTTTACAATTGCAGAGAAAATATTAAAAAATCACATTGTTGACGGTAATATGATTACTGGTAATGAAATCGGCGTAAAGATTGATCAAACTCTTACACAAGATGCTACGGGAACTATGGCATATTTAGAATTTGAAGCAATGGGTGTTGATAGAGTTAAAACCGAAAAATCAGTAGCTTATATTGATCATAACACACTTCAATCTGGATTTGAAAATGCGGATGACCATCGCTTTATTGGTTCAATTGCAAAAAAACACGGCATATTCTTTTCTCGTCCTGGAAACGGAATTTGTCACCAAGTTCATCTTGAGCGTTTTGCTATCCCAGGTAAGACCTTAATCGGCTCTGATAGCCACACTCCTACTGCTGGTGGTATTGGTATGTTTGCTTGCGGAGCAGGTGGGCTTGACGTTGCTGTTGCAATGGGTGGTGGTGCTTATTATATCACTATGCCTAAGATGGTTCGTATTAACCTTATAGGCAAACTTAATGCTTGGGTTTCTGCAAAAGATATTATTTTAGCTGTATTAAAGTTACTTACTGTTAAAGGTGGAGTATCTAAAGTTATTGAATATGGTGGCGATGGTGTTGCTTCACTTTCTGTTCCTGAACGTGCCACAATTACAAACATGGGTGCAGAACTAGGCGCTACAACATCTATTTTCCCATCTGATAACATTACTCGTGATTTCTTAAAAGCACAAGGTCGTGAAGCTGACTGGTGTGAAGTAAAAGCAGATGAAGATGCAAACTATGATGAAGTTTATGAAATTGACCTGTCAGCTCTTTCTCCAATGGCAGCATGTCCACATAGTCCAGATAATGTGAAGACTTGTGATGAAATTGGCAAAATCAAAGTGGATCAAGTTTGTATTGGTTCTTGTACAAACTCTTCCCTATTAGACCTTTTAAAAGTTGCACATATATTAAAAGGCAAAACATGTCATCCCGATGTAAGTCTTTCAATTGCACCAGGTTCAAAGCAGGTGTTTAATATGCTTGCACAAAATGGTGCATTATCTGACCTCATCGCCTCTGGTGCTCGTATACTTGAATGTGCTTGTGGTCCTTGCATTGGTATGGGACAATCACCAAACTCAAAAGCTATTTCACTTAGAACGTTTAACCGTAACTTTGAGGGACGTTCAGGCACTGCTGATGCAGGTGTGTACCTTGTAAGTCCTGAAGTTGCAGCTGTATCTGCATTAACTGGTGTACTTACTTCCCCAACTGAATATTTAGGTGATATGCCAAAAATTCAGTTGCCTACTGAATTTTTAATCAACGATAACATGGTTGAAGCACCTGCGAGTGTTGAAGATGCTAAAAACGTTGAAATTCTAAGAGGTCCAAATATTAAGCCCTTCCCAACTACAACATTACTTGAAGATAGCATCAGTGCTCCTTGTGCCCTAAAAGTTGGCGATAATATCACTACTGACCATATTATGCCAGCTGGCGCTAAAATTCTTCCTTTGCGTTCAAACATTCCAGCAATCTCAATGTATTGCTTTACAGTTTGTGATAAGGAATTCCCTGAGCGTGCATTAAAGCTTGGAAAAAGTGTTATTGTTGGTGGTTCAAACTACGGACAAGGCTCTTCACGTGAACATGCGGCTCTTGCTCCACTATACTTGGGTGTGAAAGCTGTTATAGTAAAATCATTTGCTAGAATTCATCGTTCAAACTTAATTAATGCTGGCATCTTACCTCTTACATTTGCTAACGAAGCTGATTATGATTTAATTTCTCAAGGTGATAAATTAGTTATGAGTGATGTAAAAAGCTGTATTATAAACGGTACTAATGTAACTATTAAAAACGTAACTACTGGTAAAGAAATAATTGCTTTATGCGAACTTTCTGGACGTGCTAAGGATATTATTCTTGCTGGTGGATTGCTTAACTACACTAGGGAGCAAATTAAGTAAAACCAAATACAAAACTCACACATTTATATTATAGTTACTATGTGGGTAAAATAGATAATAGATAGGAGATTAACATGGAAAAAATTAAAATGGCTACTCCCCTAGTTGAGATGGATGGAGACGAAATGACCAGAATCGTCTGGAAGATGATTAAAGATATTTTGCTTACTCCTTATATCGACTTAAACACAGAATACTATGACTTAGGTCTTGAGCACCGTAACGAAACTAATGATAAAGTTACATTTGATTCTGCTTATGCTACAAAGAAATATGGTGTTGCTGTAAAGTGCGCTACCATTACACCAAATGCAGATAGAATGATTGAATACACTTTAAAAGAAATGTGGAAAAGCCCTAACGGCACGATAAGAGCCATATTAGATGGAACAGTTTTCAGAAGTCCTATTATTGTAGAAGGAATTAATCCTTTCATTCCAACTTGGAAAAAACCAATCGCTATTGCAAGACATGCATATGGTGATGTATATAAAAACGTTGAAATGCAAGTTAAAGGTGGATGCAAGGCTGAACTTTTAGTAACTGATGAAAATGGTAACCAAACTAAAGAACTTATACATGACTTTAAAACTGATGGAATTATACAAGGTTTACACAACATTGATGAGAGTATAGAAAGCTTTGCAAAAGCTTGTTTTAATTATGCGCTAGATGTAAAACAAGACTTGTGGTTTTCAACTAAAGACACAATTTCCAAGAAATATGACCATCGTTTCAAAGATATTTTCAATGAAATTTATGAGGCAAACTACAAAGAAAAGTTTGAAGATGCAGGTATTGAGTATTTCTACACGTTAATTGATGATGCCGTTGCACGCGTCATTCGTTCAGAAGGTGGATTTATATGGGCATGTAAAAACTATGATGGTGATGTAATGTCCGATATGATTGCAACTGCGTTTGGTAGCCTTGGAATGATGACATCCGTTCTTGTATCACCTGATGGAGTGTATGAGTATGAAGCTGCACATGGTACAGTTACACGTCACTATTACAAATACCTAAAAGGTGAAACAACTTCAACTAACTCAATAGCAACCTTATTTGCATGGACTGGTGCGTTGAGAAAACGTGGTGAACTAGATAATAACCATGAGCTTATGGAATTTGCCGACAAACTTGAAAAAGCTTCAATTATGACAATTGAACAAGGCTTAATGACTGGTGACCTTGCAAGTCTTTCTACAATGGCAGACAAAAAAACCGTAGACACTGAAACATTCCTAATAGAAATTAAAGCAAGATTAGAAAAACTATTATAATGAGATTAACTTGTAAAAGTTAAATTAACATTAAAGAAGGTGACGTTATATGTCAAATGCAAAAATATCTATAGCAGTAATTAGACGTTTACCACGTTATTATCGTTTTTTAGCTGAACTTTTAAAAGTAGGTACAGTTAGAATTTCGTCACGTGAACTATCTGATAGGATGGGTTTAACTGCATCTCAGATAAGACAAGATTTAAACTGCTTTGGTGGATTTGGTCAGCAAGGGTATGGCTACAATATTGAAGAACTTCATGAGGAAATTGGCAGAATTCTTGGACTCGATAAGAGAACTGATGCAATCTTAGTAGGAGCAGGAAATCTTGGACGTGCAGTTGCTAATCACATGGATTTTGATAATAGGGGCTTTAGACTTGTTGGTATATTTGATCAAAACGAACAACTTGTTGGTCAACAAATCAAAGGTATTGACATAATGCACACAGATAAAATGGAGGAGTTTTTCCAAATACATTCTCCTATTGTAGCTGTTCTGTGCATTCCTAAGACTGCAACAAAAGCGATATGCGAACGACTTGTTCCATTAGGAATAAAGGGATTTTGGAATTTCAGTCACTATGATATACTAGACACACACAGTGATATAGTTGTTGAAAATGTCCATTTAAGTGATAGCCTTATGACGTTAAGCTATGAAATAAATGAAAAATGTAAAGAAAAAAAATAATCTTGTAATATATTTTTAAAGAGATTAGAACAAATTGCTCTAATCTCTTTTTGTTTTAGCATTTTATTGCTGTTATTATAAATAAAGAATAAATTTTCTTCGCATTTAATAAAATGTTTGATGTTTTACATCTAAATGTGTAGATTATAGTATTAATAATACATTTAATTTAAAATCTATGTAATACTGAGCAAACAAAAGCATTTTGGAGTATTTTGAAGTATTATCAGTGTATTTCATAAAATATATACGATTATATATGAAATAATAAGGTTTTTTTGCGGTATTTGCTTGACTTTTTTGTAAAAAAGCTTTATATTAGTAATGTTATTTTGTGTCTTAAATAACTGTAACAAATATTGTTACGGCTTAAATCTAGTTGTCATTCTTTGATTCAGCTTCTTAACTGGACTTTAAAAATATTTATTTAAAGTTGACTAGTCAATAATATCGTATGCATCAACTGTAAGTGCGTAAATCAATTTTTTACGTATCCCAAGTGCCTTTTGCGGGCGGTGATGTCAAAAGATATTGTGTAAATGTTATATAGCATTTACTAATCCGCAAAGGGGGATACATATATGAGTAAAGATATATTACTTGACCTAAAAAACATCACCTTAAGCTATGAACAGGATTGCGTTCTTGATAATGTAAGCCTTTATGTTAAAGATAAAGAATTTGTTACATTACTTGGGCCATCAGGTTGTGGAAAAACAACCACTCTTCGCATTATTG
>DAMDCT010000008.1:18633-19557 GCA_032091455.1 Oscillospiraceae bacterium
AGGGTTTGTTAAGCCAGATAAAGGTGATGTTTATTTTGAAGGCAAAAAAATAAATGATTTGCCTCCACATAAACGAAACGTAAACACCGTATTTCAAAGATATGCACTTTTTCCTCATCTTAATGTTTTTGATAATGTTGCTTTTGGATTGAAAGTCAATAAAGTTCCACAAGATGAAATAAAAAGCCGAGTTAAAAAAATGCTTGAAATCGTTGACTTAAAAGGTTTTGATAAAAGGCGCGTTACAAAACTTTCAGGTGGACAGCAACAGCGTGTTGCAATTGCTAGAGCACTTATCAATCATCCAAAAGTCCTGTTATTAGACGAGCCTCTTGGTGCACTTGACTTAAAGCTAAGAAAAGAAATGCAGATTGAACTAAAGCGTATACAACAACAGCTTGAAATTACCTTTGTATACGTTACACATGACCAAGAAGAAGCTCTATCAATGTCTGACACCATTGTTGTTATGAAGGGTGGAGAAATTCAGCAGATAGGGACTCCAGAAGATATATATAATGAACCTAAAAATGCTTTTGTTGCTGACTTTATAGGTGAAAGTAATATTTTTGACGGTATTATGATAAACGATTATTTAGTGAATTTTTCTGGAGTTAATTTTGAATGCGTTGATAAAGGCTTTAAGCTTAATCAACCGATTGATGTAGTTATTCGTCCCGAGGATATTAATGTTGTCTCAGCACAAGGAAGTAATCTTTGCGGTGTTGTAACTTCATCTGTATTTAAAGGTGTTCATTATGAGATGACTGTAAAATGCAATGAACTTGACTGGCTAATTCATTCAACTAAATGCAAAAATGTCGGAGATGAAGTTGGTCTTTCGTTCGGTGCAGAAGATATTCATATAATGAAAAAACTATTTAATGGTGATAAAAATATCATAAATGGTGTAGTAACTTCTGA
>DAMDCT010000008.1:19567-26057 GCA_032091455.1 Oscillospiraceae bacterium
AAACACAATCGAGTTTCTCGGCATTACATTCACAAGAGAAAACTTAAATTTACCTGTTGACAGTGAAGTAAGTTTAACAATTAACCCAAATACAATTACCGTTGTATCTGAAGATATGAGTGACATTAAGGCTTACTTAGAATCATTAATATATAAAGGCGCACATAATGAACTTATTGTATATTATCAAGACAAAGAAATTATGATACATTCTCAAAACGATGAACAAGTTGCGACTGATATTGGTATAAAATTCAATTTTGACAAAATTACAATTTCCCCTCTTGTAGTTGAAGAGGAGGTGCAATAATTGCTTAATAAAAAATCATCTGCTCTTCCCTACATTATTTGGAGTGCAGCATTTGTAGTTATTCCACTTGTACTAATAGTTGTATTTGCATTTACGACGAAAGATGGCGGATTCACACTCGATAATATTAATAAAATCGGTAAGTATTCTAAGATATTTGTTAAATCAATTAATCTTGCTGTTATTGCAACTATAATTTGTTTTTTACTAGGTTATCCTCTTGCGTTTATTTTTTCAAGAGCTAAGGAAGTTAATCAACGAAACTTGATTTTACTTTTAATGCTTCCTATGTGGATGAATTTTTTACTTAGAACATATGGTTGGATGACACTATTAGAAAATGAAGGTATTATTAATAAATTCTTTTCTTTATTTGGATTAGGTCCCTTTCAAATGATAAATACACAAGGCGCAGTTGTCCTTGGAATGGTATATAACTATCTTCCTTTTATGATTTTGCCTTTACATTCCATAATGGTTAAAATTGATAAATCAATAATTGAAGCCGCTCAAGACTTAGGAGCTAACTGGATGCAAATTGTTCTTAAAGTACTATTACCTTTGAGTCTACCTGGGATAATTTCTGGTATTACAATGGTGTTTGTACCATCAATTAGTACATTCATTATATCAAGGATGCTTGGCGGTGGAAGTAATATGTTAATCGGTGACCTCATTGAAAGCCAGTTTCTTGGAGGCGCATATAATCCCTATTTAGGCTCAGCTATTTCTTTGATTCTAATACTCATAATGCTAATTATTATGGGAATTATTAATTCACTTGATGATGATGAAATGGAGGGCATGTTAGTTTGAGTAAGTTTTTTCAAAAATTCTATGTTACAATCTGTTTTGCATTTCTATATTCCCCTATTTTGGTATTAATTATATTCTCATTTAACGAATCTAAGAGCCGTGCTAATTTCACTAGATTTTCCTTCAAGTGGTATAAAGATTTATTTTCAAATGAACTTATAATTAAATCACTATTAAATACACTTGTAGTTGCAGTATGCGCATCAGTTATCGCTACAATTCTCGGAACTATTGCCGCAATTGGTATTAGCAATATGAAAAAAGGCATGAAAACTACGGTTATGAATATAACTTATCTGCCGGTAATTAACCCAGAGATAATTACCGGTATATCACTTATGCTTTTATTTGTTTTTATTAGCCATATCTTCGGTTTTGAACTTGGTTTTGTATCTGTTCTTATCGCACATATAACGTTTAGTCTGCCTTATATCATATTAAATGTGTTACCAAAGCTAAAACAGATGGATATACATTTATATGAAGCTGCTATTGACTTAGGATGCAATCCAACTAAAGCGTTTTTCAAAGTGATTATTCCTGAAATTATTCCTGGAATTATATCAGGCTTTTTAATGGCATTCACTTTTTCTATAGATGACTTTGTAATTACCTATTTTACTAGTGGTAGTTCTTTCCCTACCCTACCAGTTACAATTTATTCAATGACTAGAATGAAGATAAATCCTCAAGTTAATGCACTTTCAACAATTATATTTTTAATAGTCCTATCGCTATTGCTATTAGTAAATATTAAGAATTCAAACTACCAAAAAAGTAAAGGAGTTATGAACTAGATTGAAAAAAATTATTACCATTATAGTAACTATAGGTATTCTTAGTGCAATTTTATGTTCGAGTGTAAGTGCTACAAATCAGAAAACTATATTAAGAATATACAACTGGGGCGAATATATATCAAATGGATCTGACGAGACTCTTGATGTAATTTCTGAGTTTGAAAAAAGATTCCCAGAAATCAATGTTGAATATACTACTTATGGAAATAATGAAGAAATGTATGCCAAAATCGTAAGTGGTTCTGCGAAATATGACGTAATTATTCCTTCTGACTACATGATTTCTAAAATGATTAATGAAAATATGCTTGCTAAATTAGATTATAATAATATTCCTAATTTTAAAAATGTAGATAAAGAATTCCAAAATCTTGAATATGACCCTAAAAATGAATACTCCGTCCCATATACATGGGGAACAGTTGGTATTATATACAATAAAACAATGGTTACACAACCAATTGATAGTTGGGATATTTTGTGGAGCGAGGAATACACAAATAATGTGTTAATGTTTGATAATCCACGTGACAGTTATGGTATTGCACTTAAAAAGCTGGGATTCTCACAAAATACTACGAATACTGATGAACTTGACAAGGCAACTCAAGTACTAAAAGATCAAAAGAATGTTGTACAAGCATATGTAATGGATGAAATATTTGCAAAAATGTCTAACAATGAAGCAGCCTTAGCTCCATACTATGCAGGTGATGCAATTACAATGATTAAAGATAACCCTAATCTTGATTTTATCATTCCGAAAGAAGGTACAAATAAATTTGTTGATTCAATGGTTGTTTTAAAATCTTCTAAAAATAAACCAATTGCAGAAGAGTTTATTAACTTTATGCTCGAACCAGATATTGCAAAAGCTAATACTGAATTTATTGGTTATTCTACTCCAATGAACAATGTAAAAGAACTATTAGATCATGAACTTAAAAATAGCCGTATATCATATCCCTCTAGTGAAATATTAAGTAAATGTGAAACTTTTATTAATCTTCCCGATGCAACAAATACATATATGCAGGAAGGTTGGGTTGATGTAAAAGCATATGGTGAAAACGGTATAATGCCAATTATAATGCTATGTGTTACTATTTCTGCAATTGGCGTTGTATTCATCATACTTATGAGGAAACGAAAGAAGAACAGATAACGACAGTCATCCAAAATTTTAAACAAGAATGCGAGAAATCGCATTCTTGTTATTTATAATTTCATTTATTTTGAATATATTATTGAAATATTTAGTATGAAATGTTAAGATAATACTTATAAATAATAATTATACTAAACGAAAAGAAAATATATTAGAATATTACTATTTAATTTAATTATTTAATACAAAAATAAGGAGAAAGTTATGATAAAAAGATTTATAAGTTATTATAAACCACACAAAAAACTTTTTATGTGGGATATGGTTTGTGCATTCATTGTTGCCTTCTGTGATTTATTCTTTCCGTCAGTGACAAAAAGCATTATTGATGATTACATACCAAATAAGAATCTTCGTCTAATAATAACATGGGGAATTATTCTGTTGATTATATTTATTATAAAAGCAGGATTAAACTATTTTATTGCATACTATGGTCACTGTGTTGGTGTTAGAATTCAAGCCGATATGCGTCGTGACATATTTAAGCACATGCAAAAACTTCCATTTAATTTCTTTGATTCTCATAAGACGGGTTCTATTATGTCACGTATTATTAATGATTTAATGGATATTTCTGAATTAGCTCACCATGGTCCAGAGGACTTATTTGTGTCGTTTGTAATGCTTATTGGTAGTTTTACAATTCTTTGTTCTATAAGCATACCTCTTACCCTCATAATATTTGCATTTATACCCTTAATAAGTCTTTTTGCTTGGAAAATGAGAAAAAGAATGTTAAATGCATTTACTGTTACACGAGAAAAAATATCAGAAATTAATGCAGGTGTGGAAAATAGTATTTCTGGAGTTCGTGTTGTAAAGGCGTTTACAAACTCTAATCATGAGGAGATTAAGTTTGCTAAAGATAACAAATCATTTAAAAAGGCACGTGAATTTGCATATAAAACAATGGCTGAATTTCATTGTGGAATGAACCTACTTACTGATTGGTTAAATTTAATTGTTCTTATTAGCGGAGGAGTATTTACTTATTTTGGATATATAACATTTGGTGAGTTTTTCGAATTCATCTTATATATACACATGTTTCTAAATCCTGTTCGAAAATTAATTGGATTTGTTGAAGAATATCAAAATGGAATGAGTGGGTTTAAGAGATTTATTGAGATAATGGATACTGAGCCTGAAATAGAATTTCCTACTGCAAAAGATATTAATGTGGTTAATGGCACTGTTACCTTTAAAAATGTCAGTTTTAAATATGAAGAAGGCAGAGACATTCTTACTGATATTAATCTTGACATTCAAAATGGCAAAAAAGTTGCCTTTGTTGGACCATCTGGAGGAGGTAAAACTACTCTTTGCCATCTAATACCTAGATTTTATGATATCACAAGCGGTGAAATTTACATAGATGATATTAACATTAAAGATTTTACATATGAGTCCCTAAGACGAAATATTGGAATAGTACAACAAGATGTTTTTCTATTTTCAGGCACAATATGGGATAATATTGCGTATGGAAATCTTGATGCTACTGAGGAAGAAATTATTGACGCAGCAAAGCATGCAAATATACATGATTTTGTTATGGAGCTTGATGATAAATATCAAACTGAAATAGGAGAACGTGGAGTTAAATTATCTGGAGGTCAAAAACAAAGACTATCAATTGCAAGACTATTTCTTAAAAATCCACCTATTATTATCTTAGATGAGGCTACATCCGCACTTGACAATACTACTGAGCTATTAATTCAAGATGCATTAGATAGGTTGAGTTCCAATAAAACAACGCTTATAGTAGCACACAGGCTCTCTACCATTAAAAATGCTGATACTATAATTGTAATTACTGATAAAGGAATCGAGGAAAGGGGCTCTCATGAAGATCTAATGAAAAACAATGGGTTATATAAAGAATTATATGAATCACAATTTAAGCTAAATTCGTAATTATAGGCGTTTTAACATAAATAAATCTTCGCTACATTAAAAATGTAAGCGAAGATTTATTTATGTAATATTATTAATCGTAATCACGATTGCGTTTTTGTCCACCACCAGATCTACGTGTTCCCTTTTCGCGTTTCAAGTCAGATATTTTTTCATCACTAGATTGAATAAACTTAGAGAGCATATCCTCAAATGATGTCGGTTTACTTTGTTGAGCACCTCTGTTATATCCTCCGGTGCTACGACCATTTCCAGTACCGCCAGCACTTCGATTGCTACCACCACTACGGTTAAAACTATTGTTATTACTAGGACGTGGTGCACCTGTATTATTATTTTTATTGTTAAAATTAGAAGGTTTGTTTTCTCGTCTTTGAGGCTGTTCTACAGGCATAGCCTTTTTAATAGATAAGCTTATCTTACCATCATCGCTAATATTAAGTATTTTTACAGTAACCTTTTGTTGATCCTTAAGATGTTCCGAAATATCGTTAACATAGGTTTGTGATACCTCTGAAATATGGACCATTCCAACCGCACCACCCTCAAGCTCAACAAATGCGCCAAACTTTGTAATACCTGTTACCTTACCCTCTACAATTTTTCCTATTTCATGCTGCATAGAAAACTTTTATCCTCCTATTTGTTTTTATTGTTTCCACTAATATCTATAAATACGCGCTCATTTGGGAATACAAATCCTAGTCTTTCCCTAGCTATGCGCATAATATATTCTGTATTTTCTCCTGAATTTAATATACTTGTGATTTCTTTATTAATATACTGTTGTTCTTTTAATTCATTTTGTGCAATTAGAAGATTGTTTTTTCTATTTGAAATATCCACCTGCATTATGACAAAAGAAACTACAAAATAAACAAAGAATGCAGCCAAAGCAAATTTTAATATTTTAATTTTTTTAGCTTTTCTCTTTGCCATGGTATTCACCTCAGTACTATTTATATCTTAGTATTTGCGTATTTTAATTATACACTAACTACATATATAATTTCAAGTATATTTTGTGATTTGTTTTAATAATTTTATTTTTCCAATAATTAAAGTGATTTCTATTCATCTTCAGATATATTACTCTCTTGGGAAAGTAATATTTTATTTTGCTTTAACTTAGCTCTTTTTTCTAATATCATTCTAACAATATTTTTTGCCTTTTTAAATATAAACGTCAAACATCTTACAATAGGCTTAATAGTAATTTTATATATGAATTTTAAAACTGCTTTAAAAGTATTTATTATTAATTGTGCTGCCTTTATAATAACAACACTTAATGTACAAAAGTATAAAGTTGCTCCTAAAATTTCACCTATTACTAAAACTGCCCTAAAAACTCCCTCATTGTTCATTACAATGAAAATGAAACTGCTTATTGTTGCTATTAGAAAGAATGCTAAATCTTCTATAAATATAATCACACTGCAGCTTTTAAATGCAATGCGTGTTATTCTAAAT
>DAMDCT010000008.1:26067-52546 GCA_032091455.1 Oscillospiraceae bacterium
ACTGCTCCAAGGCAAAATCCTAATATGCAGGCATTTAAGAAAATTAAAGTTTGGTTAGCTATATTCATAATATTACCAAACCTTACTTAAACATTTTTGAGAACATACCATTTTGCTTCTTTTGTTGTTGCTCACTATAAACAAGCGCAAATATATTCCCATCCATAGTAAGCTCACCTGTATCCACATTAAGCTTGTTTATGTGAAGATTATTACCCTTAATAGTGAGTTCACCAAGTTCAGTAAACAAAACAACCATACTTTCATCAAAACTATCAATATCTTCAACACCTGAAATTGATAGCATTTTTCTATCTTCTAAAATAATATTATGAGGAAGCTTTATTATTTTTTTCTCTTCTAGCATTAAACTCACACTCCATTTTGAATTTAATACATACTTATGCTTCTAAACACAATATTATGTCATGGATGAAATGATTAATCCTCTATTATAACATAGCTATCGGCTGCTGTATCCTTGTTTGCATGTTCATTTATACATAGAACTTTAACTTTGAGAGAACGTGTACCCATATTAATTTGAATGATATCATCTACTTTTACGTTATATGATGCTTTTGCTTCAACTCCATTAATATTAATTTTGCCAGCATCGCATGCTTCATTTGCAATTGTTCTACGTTTTATTAATCGTGTAACTTTCAAATATTTATCTAATCTCATATATGCCTCCATAAGTAAAACTTTATAAAAATTAAATCGGCTAAAAAAGCCGACTTAATTTTTATCTTTAATTATTTAACGTAATCTTTCAAACTCTTTCCAGCTTTAAAGGCAGGAACTTTTGTAGCAGCAATTTGAATTTTTTCTCCTGTTGCAGGATTTTTACCCTCACGAGCAGCACGAGTACGAACTTCAAAAGTACCAAAACCAACTAGTTGTACCTTTGCATCTTTTTTTAGTCCCTCAGTTATAGCTTGAATAGTAGCACTAACAGCTTTTTCAGCGTCTTTTTTTGATAATTCAGCTTTTTCTGCAACAGCAGCAATTAACTCAACTTTAGTCATAATTTGACCTCCTATTGTTTTTTATATCTTCATGAGGATAATCCTCTTGAATTCTTTTATTTTTTAGCTCTTTTCCATAGATTGATTAAAACATCAATACCGGAATCTTTTAATGATATTTCTTCATCCAAAGCTATTTGTTCGACTTTTGTAAATCTGTTAATAAATTTATCACAAGACTTATAAAGTAATTCTTCAGCATCTTGATCAAAAAATCTTGATACATTTACACTTGAAAAAATAACATCACCAATTTCCTCACATATGTTTTCTAAATCATTATTAGAAATTGCACACTCGAGTTCATAGATTTCGCTTTTTAAATCATCAAAAGCCATTGAAACGCTAGGATAATCAAATCCAGCCTTTTTTGCTCGAGCTTGAACTTTACTACTACGCATTAGTGCTGGCAATTGTCGTGGCACTGCATTTAGCGTTTGAGCAATTGTAGTCTGCCCTTTTTGCTGTTGCTTGATATTATTCCAGTTTTCAAGCACCTCTTGAGTATTATTGACTTTAACATCAGAAAATATATGTGGATGTCTAATAATTAGTTTGTTACATATATCATTCACAACGTCGTCGAAGTCAAATGTTCCACACTCAGCTTCCATTTGAGAATGAAATATAACTTGAAGAAGTACATCTCCGAGTTCTTCTTTTAAAAGAGAAACATCATTTGTATCAATTGCCTCAATTACTTCATAAGTTTCCTCAATAAAATTTTTCCTAATGGTATGATGATTCTGCTCTTTATCCCAAGGGCATCCGTTTTCGCCTCTTAAAATTTGCATTATGCTTTTCAAATCATCAATACTATATTTGTTCTTAAATTCAAATGTCATTATACATCCTCTTTATTATACTATTTTATTCAATATTTACAATAAGTTAGTTAAAAACAAACATCTGTTATATATTTTAACGTATTATTTTATATTTTTCAAGTGTTTTGGCAATTTTATTTCCTTTAGGAAGCATTAATACATCATCTTTTGATATTGCATTTAATAATGCTAATGATATTACATAAAATATAGCTCCAACACCAATACTTAGCATAGTTATTATACTATTAACTTTAACTAAAGTCAAAGCTTTATAGCATAAAAAAGCAGAAAATCCGCAAATAAATCCTGAAAGTAGTGGTTTTATTACAATACCTAAAAAATCAAGCTTTACGCCAATAATTTTTCTTAATTTATTTATACTTAAAAACGCAATTACTCCATAACAACAAATAGTACTAATACCTGCACCCATTATGTTGATGGAAGGTATTCCTATCAATATAACGTTTAATACAAACTTTAGAATTACACCTATAGATAGATATTTAACTGGTAAATCCATGCGTCCTATCCCCTGCATAATTGCATTTAATGGTGTTACAAGCGACAAGAACAAAGCGCCTATTCCAAGAACTGATAAGACCGGTCCACCCACAATGGCGGCACTTGGTGTATGCCTAAACACAAGTTGTAAAATTGGTGTGGCCAAAAATGCTATACCAAAACTTGCAGGGGCGGCAATCAACATAGTCGCACGAATAACTGATTCAACATTCAATTTAATATTAGCCTTGTTTTTTGTCGTCCATGCTTGTGTCACATTAGGCAATCCACTCTTACCAAAAATATTCGTAAATGCAGGAACTAAGCTGAATATTACTATTACAGTGTTAAAACACCCATATATAAATATATTCATTTTCTCATTTGGTTTTAGCAAATCACCATACAAGCTTAAAAATCGATTTGGATCAAGTCCAAAAGCATACTCTAGTCTATTGGGTATAGTTATCGAATCAATTAAAGTAGATAGTTGGATAACTACAGCTCCAAGGGTAATTGGTATTGCTATTCTCACTAGCCTCTTTAAAAGGACTTTTATTCTAATACTCTTTGGTGAATTTACAACCATTTCTTTTGTAATATAGTCACCTTTGATTTTATAGCGAATATATATATAAACAAATCCAACTAAGGTACTTAAACTTATACCTAATATTGCTGCTGCAGCACCGTATGGAAGTGCTACAACTTTTGCAGCTTCTTTTGAGGCTACCTCCATTCCAAAAACTATACCAGTATCTGCATATTGTTTATATGCAATCCCCATGACAATCCATGCAAATAGCAATCCAGCTACAAGCTTTACCATAACCTCTATAACCTGTGTTATTGCAGTTGGTATCATATCGCTCAATCCTTCGTAATATCCCCTATATGATGCCATCATACAGCAAAAGAATATTGCAGGGGAAACCATAACTATAGACCAGAAAGCATTTTGATTTTGAGATAGATTCGCAATACCTCTTGCACATAAAACTACTATTACAAAACCCAATATTCCCAATACTAAAAATACCCTTGTCGCTAATTTCAATATCTTTTTTACATCTCTATATCTTTCTCGTGCAACATTTTCAGCAACCATACGTGCCACCGCTGCAGATAATCCTGTTACAGTAAGAGCATACACCGTGTTGAATATAGTGTATGCAGAGCCAAAATACGCCATACCGCTCATATCTATGATGTTAGTAATAGGTATTTTAAATATAGCACCAATAATCTTAACAATAATCATTGATACCATTAATATTGTTGCTCCATGCAAAAAACTCTGCTTATTTTGTCTACTCAATAAAAACACCCATTCCGTCATAAAACTGACTCATAATCGATATATACACTATTAATTAGTAAAAAACAAATACTATAATAGATATTGTTCATCATATCTATTATAGTATATATTATCATCATTTATGAAAAATATCAATTACTAAATGTGAATAAATCGAGTAATTAACTGTATTTGACTAACATTTTATTATTTGTGTAAAACTTTAGATAATTTTTTATATAATATTAATGTAATAACTGCGCTAATAATACCTTTTAATATATTAAAAGGGGCAACCGCATAAAGAACAAACGTTTTTAAATCCACAATATTCTTGTTTACCATGTTTCCAGCATTAATTATTGCTTCCATTGGCATTAGTTTTGCATAAACAGGTAATATTACAACATAGTTTAATAAGCTACCTAATACAGTCATTGAAACTATTCCTATAATCAGTCCAATAATTGCACCCTTAATCGTCTTATACTTTTTATAAATAATTGCTGCAGGTACTACCATTGCGCACCCTATAATAAAGTTAGCTGCCTCGCCTATACCGCCAGTTATTGTACCGTTGAAGACTAAATTGAGCAATACCTTTATTAACTCAATCATCGCACCTGCCACTGGCCCTAATGCGAATGCGCCAATTAGTACAACTACTTCACTTAAGTCAATTTTGTAAAAGCTTGGAGCAAACCATAGTGGAATTTCAAAAAGCATAACAATTACTGCAATTGCAGAGAGTACACCCACCTTTGTTATTGTTTTTACTGAGATCTTTTTTGCTATTTCTTGATTTTGCATTTGTAAAACCTCCATTTAAATATTTTTTATTAAATTAGAGATCTGTTTTAGGAAAAATGACTGCACTAATTGCATTCAAAAAGCCCGCAGAAATATTATCTGCGGGCTTTTTGTATAAGCATATAGGTTATACATTGTTTCTTTCATCCGGACTTTAACCGTCGGTTTTGGAATTACACCAAATCAGCAAAGCTATATATGCAAATTACCAAAGTTATTCGCTTATATAATTTTTAAGCTCGTGGACTTAAGATGAATATATTTATATATATATCTTTTTACCACCGGTGGAGAATTACACTCCGCCCTGAAACAGATTTTTAATTTTAAGATTATATTGATGAAACTTTCATCAATTATTCGTCATGGTTATGGTCACTACAACCACATCCACAATCATCGCCACAATCACAGTCGTCATCACAGCAATCATAGTCAAACTCTAGCTTTTGACCACAATTTGGGCAATCCATGTCGCCATCAAAAAGAGTATCTTCGTCTAGGTAGATTACATCGTTACATTTAGGGCAAGTTACTTCGTAAAGCTCATCCTCGTCAAGGATTTCATCGTCATCCTCATCCTCATCATCTAAGCCATAGAATTCATCCTCTAAGTCGCCTAAATCCTCATCGATAATGTCAATTAGCTCATCGAATTCTTCACAAACATCCTCGATGTCACTTATTGACTCTGCCATTTCATCAAGAACATCAATGATTGCGTTAAGAAGTTTACCCTCTTTATTTGAGCTGTCAATATCAAGACCTTGTGCCAAACCTTTTAGATAAGCTACACTTTCCATCATACTCATATTTTCCACCTATTCCGCTGCTTATTTGCAGCAATTAATAAATTTTCTTACATAAACTATTATTTACAAAATAATTAATTTATGCACGTTCCATGTATTCACCTGTTCTAGTGTCTATTCTAATTAAAGTTCCTTCTTCAATAAATAGTGGAACTTTAATTTGAGCGCCTGTTTCTAATACTGCAGGTTTAGTTGCATTTGTTGCAGTGTCACCTTTAAATCCTGGATCAGTTTCTGTAACCAAAAGATCAACGAAGTTTGGTGGTTCAATACCAAATACTTTACCTTTGTAAGATAATACTTTTACTTCCATATTTTCTTTAACAAACTTAAAGTTGTCATCTAAATTAGACTCGTCAATAGGCTCTTGCTCATATGATTCTATATCCATAAAATAATACAGATTCCCGTCTTGATATAGATATTGCATATCACGACGCTCTATAAATGCTGTTGGAAATTTATCAGATGGGTTAAATGTTTTATCGGTCACCGCACCGCTGATTACATTCCTAATTTTTGTACGAACAAAAGCCGCACCTTTTCCTGGTTTTACATGTTGAAACTCAATAATTTGAAATACGTTTCCTTCCATGTCAAATGTTACACCATTTCTGAAATCTCCTGCTGATACCATAAGCTACCTCCATAATATTGTATACTAGTATTTTATCCTAAATTGCACAGTTTTTCAATAGCAAATCATAAAGTTATTAATTTCTTTTCACTTTTTGTTATAATTGATGCACCATTTTCATTAATTACGACCATATCCTCGATTCTTACGCCAAATTTACCACTCAAGTATACTCCTGGTTCGACAGTCATAATAGTATTAGGTGTTAATATATCATGACACAAAGGACTAAAACGTGGTTCCTCATGAATATTTAAACCTAGAGAATGTCCAAGTCCATGTCCAAAACAGCCTTCATAACCTTGAGAATATATAAAATCTCGCGCAACCTTATCTATGTCACTATATTTCTTTCCCTCACCAATAGCTTCTATTGCCATTAGCTGTGCTTGTAAAACTGTATCATATACTTTTTGTTGTTCGTCACTAATTTTGCCCATAGCCACAGTTCTTGTCATATCACTGCAATAGCCGTTATATGCTGCTCCAAAATCCATAGTGATAAAATCACCTTGTTCAATCTTTTTGTTTGATGGAACACCATGAGGTAATGAACTATTAACACCTGAAACTATAATACTATCAAATGCAATATTACTTGCACCATACTTCTTCATAGTGTATTCAAGCTCTATTTGAACTTCAAGTTCAGTCATACCTGGTTTTATATAGTTTATAATGTGTAGAAACGCTTTATCTGTAATTTCTTGAGCTTTAGTAATATATTCTATTTCTTCTACTGATTTAAGCGAACGCAAATTAGCAATTATGTCACTTAAATCACATGCATTTGAAAACTCATAGGCAGATAATTTGTCACAATATTTTTTATATTGCGAAATAGTTACATGATCAGATTCCAAAGCAACAGTTTTCACACTGTTTTTTGATAGAATTTCATCAATTTGCTTTTGTATATCATTTTCCTGCAAAATAACGTCAAAATCAGTTATAATAGTTCTAGCTTTTTCTATATATCTAAAATCAATTATAAAGTATGCAGTTTTACGTGTTAAGATTAATGTGCCCGCTGATGATTTCATACCTGTAAAATATCTTCGGTTTTCATCAGATGTAATTATTGCGGCATCCACGCCATCAGGTAATTTTGACATTAAGTTTACTAATGATTGATTCATTATGTCTATCTCCTTTTTATTTAATCACATTAATTGTATTCATAAATTAAAATAACTCCATTAAACCATTTATAGCTAATATATAGCTATACTTTCCAAATCCTGCTATACTGCCAGCACATACAGGGGCAATTACTGATTTGCTCCTAAAATCTTCACGACCAAAGATATTAGAGAAATGAACCTCTATACATGGAATATGCACCGCAGATATTGCATCTCTCAGCGCATAGCTATAATGTGTATACGCCCCTGCGTTTAGAATAATCCCACCAAAATCATGTCTTGCCTCATGAATTTTATTAATAAGTTCTCCCTCAATATTTGATTGAAATATTTCGCACTTAATTGACATCTTAGAACAATGCTCCAGTATTTGTTGATTTATACTTTCAAATGTTTCTTTGCCATATATTGATGCTTCACGTTCGCCAGTTAAATTAATATTAGGCCCATGAATAACAACAATCTGTTTTTTCACTTAATTTCCTCCTCATTAAAAATTTTTAATTAGTTAAAACTTTATTTATTATCCATATAAACTTTTTTCATATAAGCGCTGTCCTCAGCTTGTGTGCCTGCTGATTCGCAAATAAATGTTGGTGAGAGTCCTCTCTTTGCAATAAGTTCAGCCAACGGTTCAAAATTTGGTCCATATACCGTATCTTCAAAAGTTAGGTGTTTTTTCTCACCGCCATTTTGCGTATATTCTATCTTAGAAAAATGAGAATGAAAGACCTTTAATCTATTATATCCCAATCCATTCTCTATTTTATCAAGTATTTTCTCATAGTCATCTTGCGTTTTAATTCCACCAAGTGTTCGTGCATTAAGATGTCCAAAATCAATACACGGAATAAATCTATCATCAATTTTACATAACTCAATTACTTCATCAATATCACCCAATTGATTCATTTTACCCATTGTTTCTGGACAAATAGATATATTAGCAAGTGTAAGCTTATCCAACTCTAATTGTGCACGCTTAAGTGTATCCTTAGCTAAATCTAGAGCCTGATTGCGCGTCATTTTACCACAAGAACCCGAATGCACTATAATTCTGTTTGCGCCCATTGCATTTGCAGCTTGTGCAGACTCTATAATATATCTAATACTTCCATCTCGCTTAGTTTCCTCTTCACTTGAAAGTGATATATAGTATGGAGCATGAAGTGATAATGTAATATTATTTTCTAACGCAATTCTTCCAAAATCAATTGCAACTTTCTCGCTTATCTTCACTCCACGTCCACATTGGTATTCATAAGCATCAAGATCAAACTCTTTCAAGTATTTAGGAATGTCCTTGTTTGTCTTATATCCTCTTGTAGAAAAACTGTCAGAGTTTCCTGCTGGTCCAAATTTAGCGTTCATTTTTTTTCCTCGCTTTTTTATGGTAACGATTTATGTGTGTTTTTTCAAGCTTTCTTTTGACTTTGAAGAGGGTTGTATCCTCCAACTTAAATGGAGTAACCAAAATAGTGAAAAAACCCTTAAGATTTCCACCAATAATATCAGTATATATCTGATCTCCAACCACTGCTATTTCTTTACTTTTAAGATTAAACAACTTTTGTGCTCTTGTAAATCCATATGTTAACGGCTTACACCCCATTGCTACAAAATCAAGCCTTAATCTATCAGCAAACGGTTTAATTCTATCATGTGTATTATTAGATACAATCATTAATTTTATTTCTTGAGATTTAATAAAAGAGAGCCAGTCAGATATTTTCTTTTCAATATTCTGACTTCCATGTGTAGTAAGTGTGTTGTCAACGTCCAATATAAGTGCTTTTATATTATACTTCTTTAAGAGTTCAATATCAATACAAGTTACATCTTTTAAAATTAAATTTGGTGTGAAAACTGACATCAGCACTACTCCTTTTAAAACAATTACATAAAATGAAAAAGCGAGCATAATGCTCGCTTTCATTTGTTAATTAGGTTTAGTTAAAACAGATTTAGCTTTAACTATTGAACACAACTGCTTACTTAAACTTGCGTTTACGAGCAGCTTCTGATTTTTTCTTACGCTTTACAGAAGGTTTTTCATAGTGTTCTCTTTTACGTACTTCAGCTAGCACTCCTGACTTTGCACAAGATCTTTTAAATCTTCTAAGGGCACTATCTAAAGACTCATTATCTTTTACGCGAACTTCTGACACATTATTCCCTCCCTTTGCCTCAAAGGCAGAGGTTTAAACCAACTCAAATTAAACTAAGTTTATTTGATAACCGCCTTAAGGTGATTAATAAAACGACCAAAGATTGTTCTATCTTGGATTTATGTTACAAACTTAATGCAACGGTTTAATTATACAATATATGACTATTAAATGTCAAGCATTTCAGTAACATTTGTTAGTATTTGATTAGTAAAAATTATTTTACAAATAAAAACTCTACTTGACAACTATGTTAATTAGTTTATTTGGTACATATATTTCTTTTACAACTTGCTTACCTTCAACAAACTCATTCACTTTTTCATCATTTACTGCAGTTTCAATTGCTACTTCTTTAGTACAATCGGTAGGTAACATAATCTTTGCTTTAATCTTGCCATTTACTTGGACTGCTACTTCAACTGTATCATCCTTACACTTATCCTCATCATAGCTTATCCATTGTTGTTTTGACAGCATACCGTCGAAACCAACTAACTCATATAATTCCTCAGTAATATGTGGTGCAAATGGGTTAAGCATTATTAATATTGCTTTATATTCAGCCTTATTAATTTTACCAACTGATGAAATATCGTTCAATAACGCCATCATTGCCGCAATAGCAGTATTAAATTTAAGGTTTTCAATATCTTCACTAACTTTTTTAATTGTACGGTTAAGTGGTGCTTCAAGCTCTTTTGAATAAGTTTTGCCTTCAGTAACTATATCTTGTAAATTCCAAACTCTATCTAAAAAGCGTTTGCATCCCTTTATACTTGTTTGGCTCCACGGTGCTGATTTTTCAAAGTCACCAATAAACATTTCATACAGACGCATTGTATCCGCACCATATTCTTTTACAACTTCATCAGGGTTTACAACGTTTCCACGAGATTTACTCATCTTCTCGCCGTTTTCACCCAAAATCATACCATGACTTGTACGCTTAGAATAAGGCTCTTTACAGCTTACTACTCCAATATCATAAAGGAACTTGTGCCAGAACCTTGAATAAAGCAGATGCAACGTTGTATGCTCCATACCACCGTTATACCAGTCAACAGGCAACCAATAGTCTAATGCCTCTTTAGCAGCTAATACATCCATATTATCCACGTCACAATAACGCATAAAATACCATGATGAGCCTGCCCATTGTGGCATAGTGTCAGTTTCACGCTTTGCAGGTCCACCGCAATGTGGACAAGTAGTATTCACAAAGCTCTCGAGCTTTGATAGCGGTGATTTTCCATCTTCAGTCGGCTCAAACGACTCTATATCTGGTAATACTAATGGTAACTCACTTTCAGGGATTGGAACATAGCCACATTTTTCACAATATACAATCGGAATAGGTTCGCCCCAATAACGTTGACGTGAGAAAACCCAATCTCTTAATTTAAAGTTCACCTTTGGTTTGCCAAGTTCTTTTTCATCTAGCCATTCAATAATTTTGACTTTTGCTTCATCAACAGTAAAGCCATTTAGTATACCGGAGTTAACCATAATTCCAGTATCACAATCTGTGAAAGCTTCATTCTCTATGTTTCCACCGGCTACAACTTCAATTATTGGTAAGTTAAATAGTTTTGCAAACTCATAGTCACGTGTATCATGACCAGGAACAGCCATAATTGCGCCTGTACCATATGTCATTAAAACATAATCAGAAATGTAAATTGGAATTTCTTTATTATTTACTGGGTTAATTGCAGTAATTCCTTCAATTTTAACGCCACTTTTTTCCTTTATAACCTCTGTACGCTCAAAGTCAGATTTCTTTGACGCTTTAACTTGATAAGCTTTTATCTCATCAATATTATTAATTACATCTTCCCTATTTGCAATGAGCGGATGTTCTGGAGATATAACCATGTAAGTAGCACCGAATAATGTATCGGGACGTGTTGTATAAATCATTAATTCATCACCAACAGAAGTTGTAAATTTAACTTCTGCACCTGTTGAACGACCTATCCAGTTTTTTTGTGATGATTTAATACGGTCTAAGTAATTCACGTCATCAAGATCATCAATAAGCCTCTGTGCATATTCAGTTATTTTAAGCATCCATTGGCTTTTAACTTGTCTTATTACTTCACCGTTACAACGTTCACAAGTACCACCTACTACCTCTTCGTTTGCTAAAACAACTTTACATGAAGTACACCAGTTTACAGCCATCTCGCTTTTATATGCAAGACCACGTTTAAATAGTTGTAAGAATATCCACTGTGTCCATTTGTAGTATTTAGGGTCAGTTGTATTTATCTCTCTATCCCAGTCAAATGATAATCCTAGTGATTTAAGCTGTTGTTTAAATCTTTCAACATTTTGCTTAGTAACTTTTTCTGGATGAATTTTATTCTTCATTGCATAGTTTTCAGTTGGTAATCCAAACGCATCCCACCCCATTGGGAAAAGCACATTATAGCCTTGTAATCTACGTTTTCTTGATACAATATCAAGCGCCGTATAAGGACGAGGATGTCCTACATGAAGTCCTTGACCTGATGGATACGGAAATTCAACAAGCGCATAATATTTAGGTTTTGAATAATCATTAGTGGTAGCAAACACATTGGTGTCATCCCACTTTTTCTGCCATTTTGCTTCGATTTCACTAAAGTTATAGTTCACTTTCATTTGCTCCTTTTATATAAATCCTTATTATTTTAATAATTCCTCAACATCAAGTTTTTCACCATCAGCCCATAGTTTTTCAAGTTTATAGAAGTTTCTTGTTTCCTCATAGAAAATGTGTACTATAACATCACTATAATCTAAAATAATCCAGTTTGCATTTTGGTAGCCCTCAATGCGTTGTGGAAATCTACCTTGCTTCTTAAGTTCAAATTCCACTTCATCTACAAGTGATTTAACATGAGTTACGTTATTTGCTGATGCGATAACAAAATAATCACTAATTATTGTAAGATCTCTTACTTTGATTACCTCTATATTATCCGCTTTTTTATTATCAAGAGTTTTAACTGCTAATTTTGCTAATTGTAATGAATCCATGTATTTATCTCCTATCATATTAATTTTTCGTACTTGATGTAGGTTTTTCATACTTGTAATCTTTCACAAGTTCTATAACACCTAAATCTTCTGCACCGATTTTTTCAGTATATGGTCTAAAATATTCATTTAACATATCTGCTGTAGGATATTTCATAATAGATAATACGGAAACTTTTCCATTCCATCCGCCTCCAACTATAGGAATTAAATGAAAATTAATTTCATCTCTATTTACAGTTAACACCTTACCGTAATATCCAAGCATCTTGCCTAAAGTTAAGTCCGTTGTTATATCACCAATTAAACTAGGTGCAAGCGTTGCAATCTTAGCTTTTCCCATTGAAAATACTTTTTCAATTAGAGCTTTCATAAATAGTTTTTGTGCTTCTAAACGTCCAAGATCTGCATTTGCATAGCTGTGTCTTTCTCTTACAAACTTTTCAGCAGTTATACCGTCCAATACTTGTGATCCCTTTTTAATTGTTATCCCTTCAAGTGTTATCTGTTTTGGAACGTCTACTTGAACTCCGCCAATTTTATCAATGATGTTTTTAAATCCATCCATATTTAGGGTCACATAGTGATCAATTGAAATATTTAAAGTTTTATTTATTCTATTCGCAAGTCCTTCGATTCCACCGTTATTTTTCTGTCCATAAATTGCATTAATCTTTCCTGTTGGGTAGTCGTTTCCAATATAAGTGTCACGAGGAATTTGTAATACATTAATTTTTTTACCTTCAATATCAAAGCTAACTACCATAACAACATCGGTTAACTTTCCTCTGCCAGAACCCGCAAGATAATCTATACCTGCAATTAAAAAGTTAACGTTTTTTTCTTTTATGTCTTCTGGAGTTGCAATATTCTCGTTCAAATTATCTGATTTATTTCCCGAATCTGTGTTCTTAAAAAATTTCGTGTTCATAATAAATACACCTGCAACACAAACTACTGAAGCTGTAATTATAATCACGAATATGCTCATTAATATTTTTTCTTTTGTTGATGATTTCTTTTTAACATTTTTACTTTTCATTTTCTTTCCCCCGATTTGTCAGCATAGTATTATAGAGATTTATAGTGTCAATTGCTATAAAATTTCGTTTTTTTATAACATCAACTACTGTAAATTCTATTATTTCTACTATGCATGCATCTATATCTTCAAAGGATAATTTTCGTAATGATTGGGCTTGATTATACGTACGATCATATGCACAAGCATCAGCAACGTAAATGATTTTTTCAAGTATAGACATATTCTTTCTTCCTGTTGTATGATATCTAATGGAATTAAGTACATCCGTACTTTTGATTTTAATTACATCCCTTGCATATAAATATGCGGTAATTGCATGGTAAAGATTAGTATTATCTTCACACATATCACTCATCATTATATCAGATTTATTTATTATTTGCAACTGAATATCCAATTTCTGCTCTTTTGTAATATCATGAAGCATCGCTGCAAGGCGTGCATCTTCTACACAAATTTTATATCGCTCTGCCAATTCACATGCAAGTTTTGTTACAGCAAGTGTGTGTTCATATCGCTTTTGTGACAGATTTGATTTTACAAGTGCTGTTATTTCTCCAAAATCCACAAGAAAGTTCTCCTATTTCTCATCTTCTATATAATTCATATATAAATTATATTTCTTTATATAACTTAGTACATTAGGATTTAAATAATTTTCTATAGATAATTTGTTAAGTATGGCCTGTCTAATTTCAGTAGATGACATCTCATATACATCAATATTAACAATGTGAATTTTATCGTTGCTTAAAAATTTTGTTTGTTTTAACTGTATCAATTGTTCATATTCACTTGTCTCTCGTGCTCCAACTACTACTGTGACACTATTTAAGATTTCATTATAATTATACCATGTATCAAAAATTCTAAACATATCAGAACCAATTAACAAAAATAACTCGCTATTATTATAAATTTTTTCGATTGCTTTTATAGTATTATAAGTATAGCTTGTCCCACCTAATGTATATTCAATATCACTTACCTCAATCAAGCTATTATTTTTTGTTGCAAGCTTTAACATGTTAAGCCTATCCTCATTCGAAACTAGGCTTTTACTAGGCTTATGTGGTGGAATATTCGTTGGAACAAGCAATATTTTATCAAAATGACATATACTTTGGCACTGTTCACAAAAATGCAAATGTCCGTTGTGCACAGGATTAAATGTGCCACCAAAAATAGCAATTTTCATTTTATTTAAGTTCATAAATTGGTTGTTTAGGATGCTTTTTATATAAAACGAATTTTGAGCCTATTACTTGCACTATCTCCGCTTCTGCCGCTTCTGCTAATTCAGTTGCTACATCTCTTGCTGTCAACATTGCATTGTCTTGCACTTTGCATTTTATAAGTTCTCTAGCTAAAAGTGCATCATTTGCTTGTTTTAATATTGTTGATGTTACTCCACTCTTACCAATTTGCAATACTACTTCTAGTTTATTTGCGTGTCCTCTTAATGTTGCTCTTTGTTTTGTTGTAATCATTATTATACCTCATTCTTTATATCTGCAAGACATTCTTGCAACTGTTTTAATGCACTCCCACGGTGGCTTATTTCATCCTTTTGTTGATCTGTTAATTGTGAAAAGCTTTTATCACCTACCATGAAAATTGGATCATACCCAAATCCATTTTCACCAAGTGGTTTATAGCCAATAGTTCCTTTGCATATGCCTGTAAAGCTATATTCCTTGTCATCGCTTAAAATCAAGCTAATACAACACACAAACTGTGCTGAACGCTCTTCTTTCGGCACACCATCAAGCTCTTTTAAAACCTTTTCATAACGCTGTTTATCTGTTGAACATTCAGAGCCACCATAACGAGCAGAATAAATTCCTGGAGCATTTGATAGAAATTCAACTTGCAATCCTGAATCATCTGCAATAGTTGGTAATCCTGTCTTTTCATAAATTGCTCTTGCTTTCAGTCTTGCATTACCCTCAAACGTATCGGCATTTTCATCAACACCAATATCAACGCCTGCATCAGTTTGAGAGATTACTTCAATGCCTATTGGCTTTAAAATTCGTGAAAATTCTTCTACCTTGTGTGCATTTTTTGTAGCAATTATAAGTTTCATATTACCATCCTTACTCTAATCAAAAAGTGCATTTACAAATTCTTCTGCCACAAATGGTTGTAAATCATCAAGTTGTTCTCCAACCCCAATATATTTTACAGGCAAATTTAATTCATCCTTTATTGCTATTACAATACCGCCTTTTGCAGTTCCATCAAGTTTTGTTAGTACAATTCCTGTAAGACCAGCAGCCTCTTTAAACTGTTTTGCTTGGTTTACTCCATTTTGGCCAGTAGTTGCATCTAGCACAAGCAATACCTCTTTATCACAGCCTTCTGCCTCTCTGTCAATTATACGTGATATTTTTGATAACTCGTCCATCAAGTTTTTCTTATTGTGAAGTCTACCTGCTGTATCGCATATTATAACATCACAGCCTCTTGCTTTTCCCGCAGTAATAGTATCATATACAACTGCCGCTGGGTCTGAACCCTCCGAGTGCTTTATTAAGTCAACCTCAGCACGCTTTGCCCATATTTCAAGCTGTTCTATAGCTGCTGCCCTAAATGTATCAGCTGCACCTAATATAACTTTTTTACCCTGAGCTTTTAAATTTGCCGCTAATTTTCCTATGGTAGTAGTTTTACCCACTCCGTTCACTCCTATTATAAGTATAATAGAAGGCTTAGTATTGATATTAAGCAAATCTGAACCACTCAACATATCTATAATAATATTTTTAAGAAGCTGTTTAATATTTGACGGATTAGTTTCACCAGTTTCCTTAATTTTCACCCTTAGTTTATCACAAATCTTAACTGATGTTTGCACACCAATATCAGACATTATAAGTGTTTCTTCCAGTTGCTCAAAAAATTCTTCATCAATTTTTGTAAAAGAATTAATTACACCCTCAACTTGTTTTACAAAAGAATCCTTTGTTTTTTTTAGTCCATTTTTAATTTTATCAAAAAACCCCATCAATTCACCTCGTTTAATAGTTGATTATTTTCTATTTCTGATACTTTAAGCTGTAACAGCTTTGACACACCCTCTTCTTGCATAGTAACACCGTACAAAACATCTGCCGCTTCCATAGTACCTCTACGGTGAGTTATCAAGATAAACTGCGTTTTATCACTCATACTATGTAGATAGTCTGCATATTTTGTAACGTTTACATCATCAAGCGCTGCTTCAATTTCATCTAATATACAAAATGGTGCAGGTCTAACTTTTAAAATTGCAAAATAGATTGCTATTGCTACAAAAGATTGTTCTCCTCCTGATAAAGACACTAAGTTTTTAATAATTTTCCCTGGAGGTTCAACAAATATTTCTATGCCTGATTCTAATAAGTTATCAGGATCTGTGAGTTTAAGGTCAGCTTTACCGCCGCCAAAAAGCTCAACAAAAATATTTTGAAAATGATAATTTATTTTATTAAAGTTCTCATAAAAAACATCTTGCATTTTTTGAGTTAAATCATTTATCAATCTCAATAATTCATTTCGCGATTTTTCTGCATCTTTAATTTGAGTATTTAAAAATTCATATCTTTCGCTTACCTCTATATATTCTTCAATAGCAGAAACATTTACACTACCAAGGTTTCGAATTTTAGATTTAATTGAATTTAAATCTGCTGTTGCTTTAGTGACATTATCAATTTTTACAGCTACCGCTTGTGCTTCACTACGCGTGAACTCATATTCATTCCATAGCTTTTCAATAATATCATCATATTCCTTTTGAATAGAGAAATGACGTTCTTCTAAACGCACAATTTGAGATGATATTTTTTCCTTTTCATCTGCTAGTTCTTTTTCGCCTTTTCTTAACTGAGTTGCTTTTGCTTCAAGTTGTTGTCTGCTCTGCATTGTTTGTTCAATTAGATTTTCAAATGAAATTATATTCTGTTTATTTTGCTCAATTTCAATATTAAGCTTTTCAATCTCAATTTTTATATTTTCATTACTTTGTAAAAATTCTAATCTTTTATCGGTTAATTCTTTTGTTCTTTCATCAGTTATTGTCTGACGCTTTTTATATTCTTCAATTGAAAAATTAATTGATTCAATATCTTTTTTAAACTCTATTACTTTTATCTTTAAATCACTTAAATCATTTGCGAGTTTTGTTTGAACATCAATCGAACCTTGTGTAGAAAGTTTTAAATTGTTAAGTTCATTTGAAACTTCACTAATACTTTTATCAATTAATTGTAATTCATGTGCTTTCTCTTCTAAATACTTATTATTATACTCAAATTTATCTTTCTTAGCTTTAAGCTCATCTTGCATTTGTGTATTTGACACAGTTATTTGGTTAACCATATGTGCAATACGCTTTTGCTCAGATTCAAGACGAATTTTATCTTCATTTAAAGTAAGTATTTCACTATTAATTGCTGTAAACTCTGCTTCTATTTTAGAAACCTCATTTTGAAGTGATGTCATTTGCTTAATATTATCACTATGTTTAAAAGATAACATTGATACTTCATCATTTAAAGATTGAATATCATTTTTTCTACTTAAAAAACCTTGATTTTTATTTCGTGATCCACCAGTTAATGATCCACCAGAATTTACAACTTGACCATCTAGTGTTACAATCCTAAATTTATAACCATTTTTTTGAGCAATAAGTACTGCAGTATCAATATCATCTACAATAACTGTTCTACCTAACAGCGAATCAATAACGGGTTTAAACTTATTGTCATAGTTAATTAAATTAGACGCAACATCAATATAGCCTGAATACCTATCAAACCCTTGTGAATTTACAACAGTACCGCTTAAAGAGGTTATTGGCAAGAATGTAGCCCTACCCAGATTTTGTTCTTTTAAAAGTCTTATTGCAGCTTTTGCGTTAGACTCATTATCTACAATAATGTTTTGCATAGCGGAGCCAAGCGCAGTTTCAATTGCAACTGAATATTCTGATTTAACATCAATAAGTTGAGAAACTGCACCATATACGCCACTTAATACGCCGTTTTTCGAACGCTTTATAACTTCCTTTACGCTATATGCAAATCCCTCTAAGTTGTTTTCTAATCCTTCTAGTAGTTTAACTTTTTGTTTCTTTTCTTTTATCAACAAATCAGATTTGTCACATTCAATTTTCATAATATTAAGTTTGTTTAATCTGTTTTCAAGCTTAATTTTATGTCCACTATATGAATTATTCAGCTCTTGTAATTTTTCATTAAGTATTATCATAAAATCTTCTGATGATACTTGCTCTTTTATATACTTTTCAAGCTCAATTTTTCTTGCATTAAATTCAAAGTCGTTTCTCTCAATTGAAGCTGTAAGATCATCAATATTCATTTTAATTTGCGCAATTGTCATTTTTGCCTGTGATTGCTCAAGTAAAAGATTATTAACCTGTTGTGAAAAATCATTTTGTTTTTTAGAGAAACTTTCACTCTCACCAGTTTTTATTAGTAACTCTTTCTGTTTTAATATTATATCATTTTCAAGTGACAATATATGTTCTTCAATTAAATTGATTTGATTTTGCTTTAATTCCATTTCATTTGAAATATTCTCAACATCTTTTGTATAAGCGGATATTTCACTATCAATCCTATTAGCATTTTCCTCATTATGTAGAATATTATTTTCACATACTGCGATTTGTGATTTAATTTGAGAAATGAAGCCCTCAAGATTTTCTTTTTGCTTACGCTTGTCTTCCATCTCAACTAAGCATTGCTGCATATCCTTAAATGTTGACTGTACATCTGCTTCAACTTGTTCAATCTGCGCATCAATTTCCTCGCGTTTTGTTGTGCAAACAATAATTTTATCGGATTGGTCTTTTAACAACTGATTAGAATGTTCAATTGTTTCATTCCATATAGAAACTTCAATTACCTTTTTATTTTCTGAAAGTTCAATGAATTTTTTTGCTTTGTCTGATTGTTCTTTTAATGGCTCAATTCTACCTTCAAGCTCACTTAAAATATCTCTTAACCTTACTAGATTTTCTTCAGCATGTGTTAGACTTCGTTCAGACTCATTTTTTCTATATCGAAATTTTGAAATACCGGCAGCTTCTTCAAATATTTCCCTTCGTTCATTGCTCTTTGCACTTACTATTTCAGAAATTTTGCCTTGTCCAACTAGTGAATAACCATCTTTTCCAAGTCCAGTATCCATAAAGATCTCATTAATATCCTTTAGACGACCATTGCCGTGATTAATCATATATTCACTATCACCAGAGCGATAATATTTTCTCGTTATCGTTACTTCATCACTGTCAATTTCAAACTCTCTTTTGTGATTATCAACAGTAATTGATACCTCAGCAAAACCTTGTGATTTTCTATTTTTAGTGCCTGTGAAAATAACATCTTCCATCTTTGAGCCACGTAATGTTTTAGTTGATTGCTCACCTAAAACCCAACGCACAGCATCACTTATATTGCTTTTTCCACTGCCATTAGGTCCAACTACAGCAGTAAGACCTTTGTAAAATGTAACTCTTGTTTTATCAGGAAATGATTTAAATCCCTGTATATCTAAATACTTTAATAGCAAGGTTGCACATCCTTTTTGACTATTATTTCAAGCTCACTTAAACCCTCTTGTGAAGCTACTCTCACATTGTACCCCATTTTTTTAAATTTTTCTATATTTTTTTTCTTATGTCCTACCATTTTTGATACACAGCTTTTATTTACGAAAATACATATATTTTTATGCTGTTGTTTGATAATTTCAATAATTGCAATTCTTAAAAAAATCTCGCCCTCGCAAAGTTCTCTAAATGCTGGATGATAAATGCCTCCAACCATATCTTTTTCAATATCTTGTGACGCATGAAGTCCAAGTTTTATGACGTTAATATTGTTTTCATTAAACCTTGTAAGTAAATCTGCGCAAACTGATATTACTACATCAAATGGCAAAACCTTATATAAACGGCTTAGATATAGGCTTTCAAGTTTTGTTCCTTTTAATATCACTGTAGGATATATCCTAACCGTATCAGGTTTAAGAGCAATAATTCTTTCGCATGTATAATATGCTCCCTGTACAGTGTCACCATAAAGCCCAATCATCATTTGCAACCCCAATGAAAAACCATAGCTTTTTATAAGTAAGGATGCATTATCAACATCATCAGCACAATGCCCACGGTTATTGAGCATTAATACATCATCGTCCATGCTTTGTGCACCTAATTCTATTGCAGTTACATTATATTGCTTTAACAAATCAAGTATTTCCACGGAAATAGCATCAGGTCTAGTTGAAACTCTAATGCCACTAAACTTGTCTTTGCCTATAAACTCATTTGCTACTTGCAAAAGTTCCAACATATATTGTCTTTCAATTGCTGTAAAACTACCACCAAAAAAAGCAATTTCAGTTGTTGATTTATCACTAATCTCAGTAAATGCTTTTTGTAGAGTTTCCCTTACATCATTTGCAGTAGGTGGTTTTATTGTTCCTGAAATTATTCGTTGGTTGCAAAAACTACACTCGTTTTTGCAGCCAACATGTGGAATAAATATTGATATATTATTATGTTTCATAGCCCATAAGCTCCAACGCTTCTTTAGCAGCCAACTGTTCTGCTTGTTTTTTACTTTTTCCTTTGCCTGTCCCAATAACATTCGAATTTAAATGCACTTCTACTAAAAAAGACTTGTTGTGGTCAGGTCCTACTTCATCAATCAAAACATATTCAATCTTTTCTTCTCGATTTTTCTGAATAATCTCTTGTAGTGCTGTTTTAAAATCACTTAATACACTCACTTTATTTGTATCTATATGTTCAGGGATAAATCCTAACACAAAATTCCTTGCGGCTTCAAATCCTCCGTCTAAATAAATACTTGCAATTACAGCTTCAAATGCATCAGCTAGTATAGAAGGTCGTTGCCTTCCTCCAGTGTTTTCTTCACCTTTTCCAAGCATTAAACATTCTCCAAGGCCAATTTTCAGCGCAAACTTATGCAGACTTTTTTCACATACAAGTGATGCTCTAAGCTTTGTCAGTTCACCTTCTGGTAGGTGTTTATAGTGTTTAAATAAATATTCTGCAACCACTATTGATAAAACAGAATCGCCCAAAAACTCCAACCTTTCATTGTTCTTGCCGCATTTTTTGCCCTCATTTGCGAAAGAAGAATGTGTTAGTGCTTCTTTGAGTAACGCTTTATTTTTATAATTATACTTAATTAAGCTTTCAAAATTTTCCACTAATTATCTCTCCAATATATCATCACAATTATGGTTTTATTTGCCTTCTTTTAACTTAAGCTCAGCTATTGATGTTTCAATTGCTTCAATTACACCATTCTGTGCGAAATCCCTTGCTTGTCTTATAGCATTTTTAAATGCCTTACCATTCGAACTACCATGCGCTTTTATTACAGGTTTTGCAGTCCCCATCAATGGTGCTCCACCATACTCTGTATAATCCATCTTATTTTTAAAAGCTTTGATTTTTGGCATAACAAGTGCACCAGCAAGTTTTCCTACAAAACCGCCAAAAATCTCTTTTATATTTCCAGCGAACATTTTGCCTAGTCCTTCAGTAAGCTTTAGAATTACATTTCCAGTAAATCCATCTGCAATAACAACATCAGCATCGCCATGCGGTATATATCTTGGCTCAATATTTCCTGTGAAATTTATATTTTTATTTTCAGAAAACAATTTGTATGCACCTAGTTGTAGATCCCCACCCTTTGTTTCTTCAGAACCAATATTTACAAGAGCAACTCTTGGGTTTTTTACACCAATTATTTTCTCCATATATATTGAACCCATTATTCCAAACTGCATTAACATTTCAGGACGGCATTCAAGGTTTGCGCCAACATCCAGCAAAATATAACACCCATTATCCGCAGGCATTATAGGTGCTAGTGCAGCACGTTTAATTCCCTTTATTCTCTTAACAATAAGTGAAGCACCAACTACAATTGCGCCTGTACTGCCTGCACATACGACTGCCTCACCCTCACCATCTGCTAGGAGTTTAAAAGCAACAGCCATAGAACTGTCCTTATATTCACTTAGTATTGTTGTAGGATCTGCCTCAACAGGTATAACGGAAGATGTATGTACAACTTTCATTGAGGATATATCAATGTTATTTTCTTTAGCAACTTTACAAAGCTCTGTTTCATCACCTGTAATTGTAATATCAACACCATATTCCTTAATTGCAAGTTCACAGCCTTGAAGGGTTGCTAGTGGTGCATTGTCGCCACCAAAACCATCTACTATAATTCTCATATTGGACCATTCCTTTCAAAATAATAAGTATATTTTAGAGCAGTTTAAACAATTACCCTATTAATTGTTTTCATCAATAATTAACTTTAATGCCGTTATTGAACGATTTGCAAGTTCTTCATAACGCAATTTTTTATCACGTATTGTGGTTGTTAGTGATGGTAATATTCCCATATTACTGCCCATTGGCTGAAAATTGGCAACTGTACTATCGCTTATATAATTTGTTAGCGAGCCTAACATCGTTTCCCTCGGCAAATTGATTGGCTGCTTTCCATTTAGTATCCTTGCAAGGTTATATCCAACTAGAATACCACTTGCAGCAGATTCAGTATATCCTTCTACACCTGTAATTTGCCCTGCAAAATATATTTTATTATTTTGCTTTAAGCAAAAATTATTATCTAATAATCGTGGACTATCAATAAATGTGTTACGGTGCATAACACCATAACGCACAAACTCTGCATTTTCAAGTCCTGGTATAAGTGAAAAAACGCGTTTTTGCTCACCAAATTTTAGATTTGTTTGAAATCCAACAATGTTATACATTGAAGACTCTTGATTTTCTTTTCTAAGTTGAACAACCGCCCATGGTCGATGACCAGTTCTTGGATCACGCAAACCAACAGGCTTAAGTGGTCCAAAACGCATTGTATCTGCACCCCTTTTAGCCATAACTTCAATAGGCATACAACCCTCGTAAACCTTGAAATCACGTTGGTCAATATCTTTTAGTGGAGCAGATTCGGCTTTTACTAACTCATTAAAGAATAATTCGTATTCTTCCTTATTCATTGGGCAGTTGATATAATCATCATCACCCTTGCCATATCGAGATGCCATGAAAGCAACTGACATATCAATACTTTCAGTTGCCACTATAGGTGCTGCGGCATCAAAAAAGCTTAAACTATCAGTCTTTAGCATTTCTTTTATATCCTCAGCCATCTTGTCAGAAGTAAGCGGCCCTGTGGCTATAACAACATATCCATCTGGAATCGTCTCAACCTCGTCGTTTATTACAGTGATATTATTATGTGCGTTTATTTTATTTGTAATATAATCTGAAAACTTTTCTCTATCAACAGCCAATGCTCCACCTGCGGCAACTGCACAATTATCTGCCGCTTCCAGTATTAGAGAACCAAATATTCGCATTTCAGCTTTTAGCAGACCTGCCGCACTTTCTAGTCTTGATGCTTTTAATGAATTTGAACAAACAAGTTCTGCAAATCCACTATAAGTATGAGCCTTTGTGTACTTAGATGGTTTCATTTCATATAAATCAACCTGTATTCCGTTATTTGCCAATTGATATGCCGCTTCACATCCTGCAAGTCCTGCTCCTATAACACTTACCTTCATTAATCTTTTAGACCTTTCTCAAAATCACACTGTTCATTAGAACAATATATTTTCCCTGCTTTACCTGATTTTTTCAGTAAAGTCTTTTGACATTTAGGACATAATTCATTCGTTGGTTCATCCCATGAAAGGAATGAACACGTTGGATTGTGTTCGCAACCAAAGAATTTCTTGCCTTTTTTTGATTTCTTCTCTAATATTTTACCTCCACACAAAGGACAAATTCCATGTGTTTCGTTTACTATTCTTTTTGTATTCTTGCATTCTGGATAACCTGGACATGCTAAAAACTTTCCAAATCTGCCCATTTTTATAATCATATTTTTCCCGCATTTATCACATATTACGTCAGTTTCTTCATCCGGAACTTTATATGAAACTCCTTCTGTATCTATTTCAGCCTGATCAAGTGTTTTTGCAAAGTCACTATAAAATGCATGTATAACCTCTACCCACTCTTTTTTACCATCCTCGATTATATCAAGATCTTTTTCCATATTGGCAGTAAAATCAGCATCAACAATATTACTAAAATGCTCTTTCATAAGCTTAGTTGTAATCTCTCCTAGAAGGGTTGGCTTGAGCTGTTTTGCCTCTCGCTCAACATAGTTTCTAGCTAATATTGTAGTGATCGTAGGTGCATAGGTACTTGGTCGACCAATGCCATTTTCCTCAAGCACTTTAATTAGTGATGCTTCAGTAAAACGTGGAGGCGGTTGTGTAAAATGTTGATTTCCATTTATATTTTCAAGTTGTAACTTTTCATTTTCAGATAGTTCAGGCAATACACCTTCATCTTGTGTGTCATCATCTTTGCCTTCAACATATAACACAGTAAAGCCATCAAATTTCACAGTAAAGCCTGATGCTTTAAACGTATAACCATTTGCATCAATTTGAGCTGATACAGTATCTAATAACGCACCTGCCATTTGACTTGCTATAAATCGTTCCCATATTAGCTTATAAAGCTTGTACTGATCAGAAGAAAGACTTGGTTTTGCCATTAATGGTGTAATTTCTGGCAAAGATGGTCTTACAGCTTCATGAGCATCTTGTGCATTTTTTTTAGACTTATATACACGTGGAGTAGACGGAATATATTCCTTACCATATTGATTCTCAATGTAGGTATATGCCGCATCTCGTGCTTCGTCAGAAATTCTAAGAGAATCGGTTCTCATATAAGTTATAAGACCAACTGCACCAATTCCTGCAACGTCAACACCTTCATATAGTTCTTGCGCCGCTTTCATAGTACGACGAGATTGAAAGCCTAATTTTCTTGAAGCTTCCTGTTGCATTGTTGAAGTTGTAAACGGTGGTGCTGGAGTTTTTTTGCGCACACCTTTTTTTACTGATTCTACAATGAAATCAGCATCTTTTATTGCAGTTAAAACTTCATTAGTCTCTTCACTTGTTTTTATATCAAGCTTTTTGCCGTCTTTTCCATAATATTTTGCTATAAATGAGTTAGGTGAATTTTGAGTAAATAATTCAGCTTCAATTGACCAATATTCCTGAGGTATAAAATCTTTGATTTCCTCTTCCCTATCAACAATTAGACGAACAGTAACTGATTGAACACGACCTGCGGACAAACCACTTCTAACTTTTTTCCACAAGAATGGGCTTAGCTTATATCCAACAATTCTATCAAGAATACGTCTTGCTTGTTGTGAATTAACAAGGTCAATATCAACAACTCTTGACTGTTTCATTCCAGATTTAACACCTGTTTTTGTAATTTCATTGAATGTTATTCTATTTTTTTCTTCCAAATCTAACTTTAAAAGATGTGCAAGATGCCATGAAATTGCTTCTCCTTCACGGTCAGGGTCGGTTGCCAAAAATATTTTTGCTTTGCCTTTAGCACTAGCTTTTAGTTTTTTTATGGTTTCAGATTGTTTTCTTATATTAATATATTGTGGGTCAAAATTATTTTCTAAATCAACGCCAAGCTTTGATTTTGGCAGATCACGGATATGTCCCATAGATGCAATTACTTCGTAATCTCTGCCTAAATATTTCTTGATTGTTTTCGCCTTTGCGGGTGACTCAACTATAACTAAATTTTTAGATGATGATTTTGATTGGGTTTTTGTATCTGCTTTTTCCACAGGCTTTTTTACTGTAGACTTTTTAGTTACAGCTTTTTTTTCAGTAGCCTTTTTAGTTGTAGACTTCTTTACAGAAGATTTTTTAGTTGTAGCTTTTTTTACTGCTGGTTTTTTTGAAACAGCCTTTTCTACTACATTGCCCTGTTCTTCGGTGCTCTTCGCCATCTATTTACCTCCAACTGTCAAATGACAGCATTAATATTCTATATATTTAAATTTTCTTCTTTATCTACTGGATAGCGCGTATCGTCTTCCAGAAAAGGAGTCCGCAACGCCTAATATTTCTAGTTCTGTTAATATTGAAAGAATTGTTCCAATATCAATATCGCATTGTGATGACAATTCATCAATAAACTTTGGATTAATGGTAAGTTTATTA
>DAMDCT010000009.1:0-4585 GCA_032091455.1 Oscillospiraceae bacterium
ACTCTTATAGTAAGTTCCTTATTTGTCTGCTCAACCTTGCCCATACCCATGCCCATTCCTTTTCCACCGCAGGACGTTAGCAGTGGACAAATTATTAACACTGATAAAATGATTGATATTAGCTTTTTCATATGTATCACACTTTCGTTGTATATTTGAAATATTGGTATAATATAGTTTTTATTATAATCCACTAGTAATATAAATTCAATCCTTTAAAAAGTTTTGTAACTGTTATGTCATTTATAATCAAATACTTTAATAAAACGTATTGACAAATGCTACATCAAAACCTATCATATTAAATGAACGAATGTTCTTTTATTTGAATGTTTTATGTTTAATTTCTGAAAGGAACGGTGTAGTAAATGACGAATTTACCATCTAAATATGCAAAGCTTAAAAAAATGGTTGGCGGTAATCGCGAAAAAATGAGTTATGAAGAAACTTTTGGTATGCCACAAGAGGAATTTTGGCACATCACAATGCCTAATAAATGGACAAGGAGAATATTAGCGGAGGTTGAATTTTGTATTCGTCTATCAAAAGAAAACGATTACAAATTTGACAATTCAATTAATAATGCACTTGAATATCTTCAAAAATGTATGGACGAAGATGGAGTGTTGACTAAGTCTGCTTGTTTAGAAGCTGAAAAAATGATTTTAATTTGCAAAGATGCCGCAAAAGAATATAACTTAATCTTAGCTGCTCATGCTCATATAGATATGAACTGGATGTGGGGTTGGCAAGAAACTGTTGCCGCTACCCTTGCTACTTTTAGGACTATGCTAAACATAATGGATGAGTATCCTGAATTTTGTTTTTCACAATCGCAAGCGTCAGTTTATAAGATTGTAGAAGATTATGATCCTGCTCTTATGGAGAGAATTAAACAACGTATCCAAGAGGGACGTTGGGAAATAACTGCAACTGCTTGGGTTGAAACTGATAAAAACATGCCTAATACTGAATCATTGCTTAAACACATTAAATATACTCGTGACTATTTACAAGAACACTGGAACGTTGATCCAGCCTCTTTAGAGATAGATTTTTCACCGGATACATTCGGTCATAGTGCAAATATACCGGAGCTTAATCAATATGCCGATGTTAAATACTACTACCATTGTAGAGGCTTAGCAGAAGACCATGCGCTATATCGTTGGTTCTCTCCATCTGGAAAAGAGGTTTTGGCTTATCGTGAACAATACTGGTATAACAGTGGTATCACACCTTATGTAGGTATTGGTTTAATTGAGGTATCTAAACGTTGTGCAGGACTTAAAACAGGTCTTGTAGTGTATGGTGTTGGTGACCATGGTGGAGGACCTACTCGCCGTGACGTTGAAAGAGCAATCGAAATGAACGAATGGCCTGTATTCCCTTCTTTGAGATTTGGAACATTACGTGAGTTCTTCAAAATTGCCGAAACAGTAAAAGAAAATCTTCCTATTGTTAAACATGAACTTAACTTTATTTTCCCTGGCTGTTACACAACACAAAGTAGAATTAAAATGGGTAACCGTCATAATGAAATTGCACTATCAGATGCACAATGCTTTAGTTCATTGGCACATAAAGAACTTGGTGCACCATATATGGAAAAACAGTTTGAAAATGCATGGCAAAATGTATTGTTCACTCATTTCCATGATATATTAACTGGTTCATGTGTGCAAGAAACTCGTGAGCATGCTATGGGGTTGTATGCACATTCTATGGCGATAGCTAACACGCAACACTCAAATGCAACTCGTATGATTTCTGAGCAAATTGACACCTCATTCGTACAATGTGATGAAGATATTTCTGATACTCAATCAGAGGGTGCAGGAGTTGGATTTGGTCTTTCAAATTATGCAGGTGTTCCAAGTCCTGAACGTGGAAGTGGTCGCACTCGTATATTTAATATATTCAATTCAAGTGCACATTCTCGTACACAAACAGCAGAACTTACTGTATGGGATTGGACAGGCGACATGCGTTATATTAACATTGAGGGTGTTAATGGTGAGGAAATTTCTTTCCAACTACTTGATACTTCTTTACAAAACTATTGGGATCATAAATACTTTAGATTTTTAGTCAATGTAACTGTTCCTGCCTGTGGATATACTACTATTGTTTTAAAAGAATATGAGCCAGAAGAATATAAAGTTTATTTTAAAACTGAGGAACGCACTAACCAACAATTCAAAAACTTTGTTCTAGAAAACGAATATATAAAAGCTGAATTTGATTATCAAAACGGTAGCATGATTTCACTTGTTGATAAAGCAAGTGGAAAAGAACAACTACAAAAAGGCAAGGTTGGTGGTTTGCGTTTCATAGAAACAGAACTAGGTACATCAAATGCATGGCAAATTGGTCGATATACTGATGTTTCTTCTGTAACTAAAACTGTGAAAATTGCAAATGTTGATTGTGGAAATCTACGTCAAGGTTTTGAAATCGAGCAAACTGTTCAAAACTCAGTTATTAAGTCCACTATTACTCTTGATAAAGATGCAAAAGCATTAACTTATCGTTTCAAAATTGATTGGCATGAAATAAGCCGTAACGGCAGTTGTGTGCCTGTATTGGCATATTTCCTTCCTCTACAAAATGAGATTGAACGTTACCTATATGATATTCCTGGTGGTGCACAATATCGTGAAGCTATGAATATTGATGTTCCTGCTTTGCAATATGCTGCAGCAATTAGCAAAGATAAGAATGCTGTTGCAATTATAACTGATTGCAAATATGGTTACCGTGGAATAGATAATACTTTAGTTGCAACTTTAATTAATGCAACAACTTATCCAGACCCATACCCAGAGCGTGGTATTCATAACATTGTGCTATCCGTTGCAGTTTGTGAGGCTTGCCCTAAAGTGTTAGAAGAGTTAGCAACTGATATTAATCACCCATTTAACTATCAACCAACTAATTCTCATAAGGGTACACTTCCTGCTCAATCTTCTTTATTGAATTTTGAAAGTGAAACTGCAGTTGTTTCTGGAATATTCACATCTTCTGATGGAGATTTAATGGTTCGTGTATATGAAACATGTGGAAAAGAAACTAATGTGAAAATCACTTTACCTAATAAAATTCAGACTGCAATTACTGTTGATTTAATGGAAAAACCAAATTGTGAAAAGGTTATAATAACCGATAATTGTTTAAGTTTTGTGCTTAAACCATACAGTATTCAGACAATTAAGATTAAATAGAATTAACTATATACACCATATTGATGTCAAACGGCTTTATGTCGTTTGGCATTTTTATTTATAGCAATAATGTGCCATGTATTGCTTTTCTTTTCTTTTCTTTTATTTACTTTACTTTTATTTACTTTACTTTTATTTACTTTACTTTACTTTGTGTACTAACGTTATCATTTTTTGAGTTTATGTATACATTAACCCTCATTATTGTTACATTAATGCTAGTTATTGTTACATTAATAGTTTGTTAATCATTTATTACAAAATGTTATGCTAAAAACACCTCCGTTGAATTAATCTATTTCTTGTTGTAGTTCTATCTCTAATTCTAATTCTATCTCTTACTCTATCTCTGGTGGACAAATGTCCCCCTTTTGTCCCCACTATAATATTATCCAATAAATATTCCCCCTATAATTTCACACCAAATAAAATACCCCTCATAATACAGGGCTATTTTAGCAATGGTTGCACGCAAACATGCAACTTAGAGAAAAAAAGATATAAAAATATCCCCCTTGTGTGGGAGGATAAATATATGTGATGGTGGGGGGTTTGGTTTATAATCATAAGATTGTATTAGTTATTAAAGACTTTTTAGTCCATCAAACAATTCATCAAATGATTTTTGCAGTCTGCATTTTCTGTATGACAATTCTCTATTTTCTCCAAATTCAAGGAGATAACATTTTGTTAATTCTTCTACCGTTTGTTCCAATGACGTAAAGAACAGTGAATACGCAAACTCATATTCAGGTGTTCCTTCTTTAAAATTTGCGGTAATTAATGATTCTGTAACTTGATCTAAAGGATATAATTTCAAATGAAGCAATTCATGAACAATTACTTCTTCTAGATTATCATGTTTTGGATTCGCTCGGTTTAATAAAACAATGGCTTTCTTATTATCACAATCTATCTTAATATCTCCAGTCTTTCGCCAATTGCAGTCATCAACAAATTCCAGACGGATATCCCAACTTGGTACAACACGCAATTTTCCGCACCACAAATCAAACGTTTGCATTAATTTATCTTCTTTCATATCATACCTCTTAAAATATAAAATAATATATATTTCTAACTCCCTATTTTTATTTGTGCCTCAATATCTGTGTCTGAATACGCAACGGTCAAAACCGTTCCCTGCAGGTTTGGATTGTGGATTCAACTGTAAATCATGCCCAAAATCTTTGCACGAATGCAGTTTTATCATTTTTATCAAACCCGCAATTTTCATAAAAATTCAATGTACTTTCAAGCTTTGAGCCAGTCATAAGCATTATTTTGTTACAACCAGATTGATGAGCTATTTCACTAGCGTAATTCATTAAAGTTGTTGCGTAATGTTTTCCCCTGTAATC
>DAMDCT010000009.1:4595-11666 GCA_032091455.1 Oscillospiraceae bacterium
TGTGTTAGATTTTCGATAATAATTAGTGTCACAGACGATACAATTTTATTATCAACTTCACCAACTAACAAATGGTATGAATTGTTGCTTTCAAAAGATTTTATCATTTCCCGCCACTTATCCATATCCTGCTCTTGTGTTGGAGGATTTGCTGTTAAATGATTAAAATACAGATCTTTCAAGCTTTCTGCGTCTTCTGATTTTGCTTTTCTAATACTTATCATATAAACTCTCCCATAGTAATTGTAAATGATATATTCCATCTTTACATTTTCAGCTTAACGCACATTTCTCTCACCCATTATACACCAATATATACCAATATTCAACCATATATGTATGATAATTTTTGCGTATATATACGGACGAACACAGTTCGCCCCTACATGATTGATATTATTTTGTGCCTTTATCTTATTCTCGTACCTACATAGACAACAAAGAGGGCATAGTTTTCGTTTGAAAACTATACCCTCTTTTACTCTAGTGGTTAGATTTATTTAAATAGGTTTATAATTCTTTGCCAAAAGCCTACTTTTTCAACTTTAGCTTGTTTTTTTACAGTGTCTGTGATTTGTGCTTTTATTTCATCTGTTTTTAGAACAAATTTTACACTGCTATCGCATTTTTCTGGTTTACCTGAATATGAATTGTAGCTTTGTGCTTTTTCAAGTAAAACATCTTTTACTGCAAATAGATAACTTGCATCGCCTTGGTTACCTATTCCACTTGCCATTTTCTCTGTGCCAGTTTTGAAAGTTGCTGTACCTTTGCTTAGTTCAGTTGCACCATTAGCAACTTGTTTTGCACCATCATTTAATTGTGCTGACTTAGCTGCAAGTTCTTTTTGAACTGGTCCAATTTTTGCTTTTATTTGGCTATATTGAGCAGTTAAATCTCCGCTTAATTTGCCAGTTTGTTCTTGAACACCTTTTAAAGTAGCACCTACTGAAGTAAGTGTTTTACCATGTTTACCAAGTTCAGCAGCTAGTGCATCTGCTGTTTCTTTTAAGCTTAGAATTACATCCATACTTACTGCGCCTGTTTTTTGATACATACCGATTTTACCATACAAACCTTCAAGTTGTTTTTGCATTGCCATCATTTCGCCTTGAGCAGAAGTCATGTCAGCACCAATTTTTTGCATTTGACCAGCCATTCCTGCTTTAACATCATTTAGTTGTTTTTCAACTGTTGGAAGTTTACCGTTAAGAAGTAAAATCATATCGCTTATTGCTTTTGTATATTGGTTTACTCCGCCTGATAACTTTGTTGCGCCTTCGCTAAGCTTCTTAGCGCCATCATCAAGTTTATTAACGCCACCGAAGAAATCGCCTAAACCTTTTGAAACTTTTTGAACATCAGCTGATTTTTTAAAGCTATCAGTTGAAATATTACTTGTTACACCTGTCATAATTGGTGCTAATGTGAAATTAGTTGCATCAGCAGTTATTACAAATTCATCTGCTAATTCAATTGAAGCTACATCTTTTAGCAAGCTGTAAGACTCGCCTAAATCTTCTTTAAGTCCTGGGAAAGCTGCAATAGTTACTATCTCATTGTTACCGTCAGACATAATTTTTGCATTATCACATTTTACGTTCTTGAAGTTTTCAGTCTTTAGGTCACATATTGATGTTACTAAAAATGGTGTATATACTTGTTTTGACTTGCCATTAATAGTTGCAGTTGATTTTTCGTTGTTAGTGTATTTTATTGCAATTTCAACTTTACCTGTTTTGCCTGCAATATCTTTTGCTGTAATCTCTTTGCCATCTAATTTATATGTGATTTTCATTGATATAGGTGGTGTTTTAGTTGATAATCCTTGATAGTATATATCATTATCTTTTATATCCCAGCTTAGGTTATCGCCATCTAATGTAGGCTTTTGATCACCCTTAACATTTTTTATATCAGTTAAACTTACTTTTTCTGATATACCCTTTATTCCATTGTCATTGTGTATCCAGCTACTAACAGTTTGTTTTTTTACTGATCCATCTGCGTTCATCATTACATAAACAGTTTCATCTTTTGTAAAACCACTAGATTTACTATCTGCAGCAAATGCAACGCTTGAAGCTGCCATAATACCACATAAACCTACGCAAACAATTTTCTTATATATATTTTTCATTATAAACTACTCCTATTCCTTATTTTAAGCCAACCGAAAGTTGTTTTTGCTATTAATTTTTCTGTTACAATTAGGATTGATGGCAATACAAATAATATAACCAACATACTAATAATAGCACCGGATGCCATTAGCATACATAAGCTCTTTATTAAATCCATTTTTGAAATGAATGCAACACCTATGTTTGCCGCAAAGAATGTCAAACCACTTGTCAAAATTGCAGAAGAACATTTTTGTATAGATATTTGTACTGCTTCTTTTGTAGGCAATCCATTTCTACGTTCCTCTCTAAACCTTGAGGTCATCAATATAGCATAGTCAACAGTTGCACCAAGCTGTATAGTTCCTATTACAATTCCCGCAATGAAAGGTAATCTCTCTCCTGTGAAATAAGGGATACCCATATTAATTGTTATTGCAAATTCAATTGCCATAACTAGGAATGCTGGAATTGAGAATGACTTAAAGCATAAACCTATAATAATTAATATTGCAATAATTGATGCACCATTAACATTCTTAAAGTCAACATCTGCAACTTCAATTAAGTCTTTAGTAAGTGCGCCCTCACCAGCAATAACTGCTTTTTTGTCATATGATTTTATAATACTATTCAAATCATTAATTTGCTTAGTTTCTTCATTACTTGCGGCTTTATATATTGAATTTACTACAATAAGTTTTTTACCGCCCTTGTTTAATGCTTCTCTAATTGAATCAGGTGCGATTTCAGTTGGAATGCGTCCACCAACGAATTTCTCATAAGAAATTACATTATCAACGCCATCAACTTTTTCTATTTTATCTGAAATGTCTTTAATCTGATAACTTTCAAGCTTTTCATCAACCATAACAAAATGTGTTGTTGTCATATTGAAATCAGTTTTTAACTTATTTGTACCAATAATTGCTGACATATCCTTTGGCAGTGTTTCATCTAATGCATAATAAACGTTTGCCTTAGTTTGTGCAATTGCAAATGGTACTAACAATACTACAAATGTAATTAAAAATGCTTTATAATGTTTAACTACAAAATGTGATGTTTTCTTAAACTCGCCAATAAGAGTTCTATGTGTGTATTTATGAATTGGCTTATCAAAGAACATTATTAAAGCAGGTAATACAGTTAGTGTACATAAAACACCTAAGAAAACGCCCTTAGCCATTACAATTCCTATATCTCTACCAAGAGCCAACCTCATTGTACAAAGCGCTAAGAATCCTGCAATAGTAGTTAGTGAACTACCTGTAATTGAGGTAAATGTAGCAGATATTGCTGATGTCATTGCGTCATCACGATCTGAATGTTTTTGTTTTTCCTCTTCATATCTATGAAGCAAGAAAATTGAGAAGTCCATAGTTACTGCAAGTTGTAATACAACTGATAGTGCCTTTGTAATATATGAAATCTGTCCTAAGAAATAGTTAGATCCAAAGTTATATATTACAGGGAAAGCTATTCCTATTAGGAATATGAACGGTACTAAAGTTGACTCCATACCAAGCATTAACACTATAATCGCAAGAGCAATTGCAACTGCAACATATATTGGAGTTTCCTTATCTGCTATTGATTTAGTTTCCTCAACGATTGCTGACATACCACCTAAGAAACACTCTTTACCTGCAACTTTTTTAATTTGTTTAATTGCTGAGAATGTACTTTCTGATGCAGTTGTATCATCAAAAGTTACTAGCAATACTGTTCCATTATCACTGTAAAATGTCTTTTGAAAATCACTAGGTATCATCTCTTTTGGAACTGATATATCCATGATGTCATCTACCCATAAAACTTTTTTGACACCGTCTACATCTGCAACCTTTTCTTTTAACTTTTGCACATGCTTAGCTTCCATGTTATCTACAACAAGCATTGCTGTACTTGCCATTTGAAAATCTTCTTCTAAATATTTTTGTCCTATCATGGAGTCTAAATCTTTTGGCAAATAAGACAAAATATCATAGTTTGTAAAAGTTGCAAAATATCCAATAACTGAAGGTATTAGTAGTAATATTGCAATTACTAAAACTAATACACGCTTCTTTACTATAAAGCGAGCCGCTTTATTCATTAATCCCATCTCCTACTTTAATTTAAGCCTTTAACATTTTTCTAATTGTTTTGAACATCATTGGTTTTAATTTATCAATGTTATCGGGTTGGTTTAATATAATTGCTGAGTAGCAAACGGTTGAAATAAACTCAATAATCATAAACAATAACTGAAAAGCCTCTTCTTTCGTGTAACCGTCCTTTTCCATATCACCAATATATATATTTACGAATTTCTTAATCTCTGGGTCATGTTCTTCTTTAATTGTTTCACCAAGAATACTCCATGAAAGATTTTTATTGATGATTTTCAATACAGGTTTGTTCTCTTTCAAAAACTCAATTACATAATCAGTAAGGTATATAATACGCTCAATATGATCATCAATATGTTGTGATGAAGATTGTTGCAATGCATCACGAACCAAGTCTACACTCTTTTTAAAAATAATATGATGAAGTAATTGCGTCTTATCCTTGTAGTACAAATAAAATGTACCTTTTGCAACATTCGCCTTTTTTACTATTTGGTCTATAGATGTTTCACTAAAGTTATGTTCAGTAAATAATTCAAATGCAGCTTTTTCAATACTGATTTTCTTCTCTTTTTTCTTGCTTTCAATCTTGTTTATTATCATGTTTACATTCACTCGTTTCTTTTTTATTTGAGCCTGATCTTCCCCCTCGTCAAATGACCGTTAGTCATTTCTATTACCTTACATATAATAGTTCAAAAATGACTAAAAGTCAATACTTAAATTGACTTTTAGTCATTTTTGTTAAACATAACATATTGCACATGTTAGAGAGGGAGTTTTTGTGCAATATGTTATGATAATAATTTCAATTTAAGGATTATTACAAATGTAGGGGCGACCTGTGGTCGTCCGATATTCTAATAAATAATTATTATTTATAAATATGTTCTAATATCATATCGGCACATTCTTTTGATGAATGTACACTTGTATCAACCCTAAAACTATATCTTATGTCCTTTGTCATCATGCTTGCCTGTTCTTCTGATTGCGTTTCATATCTGTCACCACGGTCAATATTTCTTTTTCGGCATATCTCAAGAGGACAATACACTTCAATAATTTCTAACGGATATCCATCAAAAATTTCTTTTATCTTTTCATAGTGTGGTGATATTTCTAGTCTTTCAACAATAATTCCATCTATTATTATATCTTTCCCATAATCAGAAAACATTCTTGCTGTACGATACATCATAATAATTATATCACTTAAATATTTCCAGTAATCTTCTTTAAGATATTCGTCGCCCACCATTTCTTGAAATAAATCGTTCGCAACAACATATAGGAATCTATCTTTTTGTGCTTGCATTTCTTCTACTATTGATGTTTTCCCTGAACTTGTTACACCGTTTAAAAAAATTATTTTTCCTTTTTCCACTATGTTTCACCTCTACATTTTCACTTATATACAAATCTTATATTACCTTTTCATAAAGCCTAAACCAATTTAGTCCATAGTTTCCTAGTCCTAAATCGACGGTATCAATATAATTAAATCCACATTTCTCATAAAGCCGTATTGCAGGTATATTGCTTTCGTAAACATCTAACCGAATTGCTTTAGCATTAGACTTGACGCTGTGTTGAACAGCAAAGTCCATCAGAGCTTTTCCCGTCCCACATTTCAAAAAGTTTGGATGCACTACAAATGTATATACAACAAAAATATCAGAATAATCACACTCAATTCCCCATTTTGCATTATGATATGCTGGTTCTGGTTCGTGACTCAAAATTATAGAACCAACAATTTTCCCATTTTGTTTTGCAACATAAAGATTTCCACTATTTACACCGTCTATTGCATTTTGCCGCACAGGATATATTCCTTTTATCCAGCCGGGATAATTTGTGCCTTTTTCTAGGTAATCATTTAAATCATTGTAAAGTTGCTCGAGTTCATCAATATCATCTTCTATCCCCAACGAAAAAGTAATTTGCATAAGCTTGTCCTCCATGTTTATTTTATATTATCAGCTTTAACCAAAATTCATCTTTCCCATTATACCTTATCAAGCTTTCTTTTACAACAATTTCCCAATTTAACTCGCTTATGTAACGCACAACCCCCACCACATTTCTGTGATGGGGGTATATATTGCACTATTTATTACTTGTATATGTACCGCTTAAATCGTGTACTTGTGTTTTAACATTACCTTTTTCTTTTGAGGTTTTTACTCTCTCACTTAAAAGCTCATAATATAAATCACTATCTATTGGCAAGTCAACCCAGTTATCTGTCCAACTTGAAAGGTGAATTGCATTTGAAATAGTAAGTCCATTTATTCCTTCATATCCTGGTGCTAAAAGTTCCTCACCGTTTAATATTGCATTAGTGAAATTTTGCAAAATCCCGTTGTGTCCTTCTTCAATACCTTCTGGAATTATTTCGCTATATGTTTTTTCAGGTATAGAGAACCCTGCTTCAGTAGAAAAACACCATTCTCTTTCTGGAACTGCAAGTTTCCAATAGTGAAACTTTCCACCTTCAATTACTATCTTACCTTTATCGCCTGTAATCTCTAAACGGTTTGTTCCAGGACATTCACCAGTTGTTGTTATAAATGTCGCAGTTGAACCATTAGCATATTCTGCATAAGCAGTAACCTCATCTTCAACCTCAATATTATGCCATCTGCCAAATTTACAAGTTGCTCTTACTCTTGTAGGCATGCCGAATATCCATTGCCATAAGTCAAGATTATGAGGACATTGGTTTATTAATACTCCGCCGCCTTCACCTGACCAAGTTGCTCTCCATGTGCCAGAATTATAGTATGCTTGAGAACGATACCAATCAGTAATAATCCATATGCAACGTT
>DAMDCT010000009.1:11676-14641 GCA_032091455.1 Oscillospiraceae bacterium
CGTTTCAACTCGCCTAATTCACCACTTTGCACCATTTCACGTGCTTTTTGATACATTGGGTTTGTTCTTTGGTTATACATAATGCCAAACACTTTTCCTGATTTTTTAGCCGCATCATTCATTTCTTGAACTTGCTTTGTATAAACTCCAGCCGGCTTTTCTGAGATAACATTTAAGCCTTTTTCAAATGCATAGATTGCAATGTCTGGATGAATATAGTGTGGAGTTGCAACTAATACAGCGTCAATAAGCCCACTATCAATCATTTCCTTATAATCAGTAAAATGTGGTACACCATTTACTGTTTCTTTTGCCCATTCAATTCTTTCTTCTGCAATATCACATACAGCGCCTAACTCAAGTGAATTAATTTTATTCTCAAACACATTCTTTGCATGTACACTACCCATATTACCTAAGCCGACAATACCAATTCTAACATTACTCATAACTATATCCTCCATTATCTAAGATTTTCTTTAATGCATTGACCGCTGTATCAAATGCTTCACCTTGCGAATTATATGTATACTTATGTTTTACGCCACTATCCTGTAAGTTCTCAAGACCCTTAAATACAGTCAATAGCTGTGTTATATTTGATTTATTAAACTTATTAATCAAATTTGCCATGTTAGCATCACCATCACCAGCAGGAACAACACTGCCATCCTCTAAAAGCGCATCTTTAATGTGCATATAATCAATATAAGGACTTAATTCATCAAATATTTCAGTTGGGTTTTGACTGCATTGAATATAATTTGCAGGGTCGAAAATGCCCTTGAAATCTTCACCCAGTGTTTTATGTAAATAAAGCACTCTGTCCTTTATGTCGCCATATATCTCTTTTTCATTTTCGTGGTAGCAATAAACACCTGCTTCATTTGAAAGTTTTATTAAAATTTCAAGTCTTTTAATTACTTCATCGGTGTAATTATTTGCATTCTTATCGCTTGGAATAAAAAAGCTAAACATTCTAATTCTTTTTGTTTCAAGAATTTGTGCCGCTTTAATTGTTCTTTTAAACATTTCAATATGAGGTTCAAATGCCTCTGTAATTTGATATTTCCCAATAGGTGATGCAATTGCAGAAACTTTTATATTGTTTTTATCAAGCTGTTTTTTAACTTCATAAAGTTCTTCATCACTAAAGTCCACGATTGCTTTTCCTTCAACATTTCTTATCTCAATATGTTGAATACTATTTCGTTTTAATGAATCTATCTGTCCCTTTAAGTCCTCTGCCGACTCGTCTGCAAATGCTGATAAAATAAAATCCGCCATAAATAAACCCTCTACTTTTCATATTCTAGAACTTAAGTCCTGCCTTTTTCAAATTATCATGACTTATTTTTAGCTCTTCAAATGGAAATTTACCGTATGTATCATCTTGTTCAACCATTGCATATTTTATGCCTGTTTTATTACAAACATCAATGATTTCATCCCAGCATAAATTACCTTGCATAACAGGTGCAGTGCGTTGTTTATTATCAACTATCTCCATATCTTTAAAATGGCAAACATCAATTCTACCGTTAAGTTTCTCAAGTATTTTAACAGGGTTTGCACCAGCATATTGAACCCAGAATATATCAACAATAAAGCCCCATAACTCAGGTGAGGTTTCTTTTACCATTATATCAAACCATGTTTCATTACCTATTTTCTCAAATTCAAAAGCATGGTTATGATAATGTAATTTCAGTCCGTTTTCAGCAAGTTTTTTTGCACTACTGTCATAGTCTTTAATGAATGCTCTTATTCCCTCAAGACTACCTTTATATTTTTCAGGCATACTTCCAATACCAACGTGCTTGCAACCTAATATTTTATGTTCTCTTATGACTTCATCTAAGTCATTTAAAATTCTATCTGGTGAAGTATGTGTAATTATAATATCTAGTTTTGCCTCTTGTGCTAAATCACGCAATCTTTCAGGTGCAATTTTTCCAAACCCAGATACTTGTAGACAATTGTATCCGATTTCCTTTATCCTATGTAGTGTATTTTCAATATCTTTTTCAGTTTGTGTAAAATTCCTTAAAGTATATGCTTGTGCACCGATAATCATAAAATTCATTTCCTTTCAAATTAAATCAATATTATCTTTTTATTCTTCCACTTGCATCTCCGTTTGCTAGGTTTAAAACTTCATCAACATTAACTAGATTAAAGTCACCTTGTATTGTGTGCTTTAAGCAAGAAGCTGCTGTTGAAAATTCCACTGATTGTTGTAAATTAAGATTATTTAACAACGAGTATATTAATCCCGCAGCAAAACTATCTCCTCCACCAATTCTATCAATAATTTCAATCTCATATTTCTTTGAGATATATGGTTTTTCGCTATATAAAAGTGCTGACCAATTATTCCTTGAAGCAGATATTGACTCACGCATTGTCATAGCAATAAGTTTTGTTCCAAATCTTTGATACACTTTTCTTGCAACTTCAGTTGTCGTTTTACTATCATTGTTAATGTCGCTATCATTCACGTTGATATTAAACACATCATAAATACTTCCGTTATTGGCAATCAAAACATCAATATACGGCATATATTCTTGCATTACTTTTTCAGCTTTTTCACGACTCCAAAGTTTTGCCCTATAATTCAAGTCACAAGATATTGTAATTCCTTTTTCTTTTGCGACTTTACATGCATTTAATAAAATGTCCGCAAGTCCATCATCAATTGCAGGTGTTATTCCTGTAAAGTGAAAAAAAGTTGCTCCATCAAAAATACTGTCCCAATCAAAATCCTGTGGTTTTGCCATTGATATTGATGATTTTGCCCTATCATAAATAACCTTTGATGGGCGTTGAGAAGCACCCTTTTCGCAAAAGTACAATCCCATTCTAGCGTCACTTGCATCATCCATTATTATTTCTGATGTATCCACACCATAGCGTGCAAGTTCGCCTTTGCAAAGTTTGCCTATATCATTGTTAGGCAACT
>DAMDCT010000009.1:14727-23927 GCA_032091455.1 Oscillospiraceae bacterium
ACGTGTTTTACCTTCTCGCCAAACTGTGCTAGCGATACAGCTGTGTTTGCCTCTGCACCACCAAATATAACGTCAAATCTTGTAGCTTGTGCAAATCGTTGAAACTCTGGAGGTGTTAATCTCATTAATACTTCACCGAAAGTAATAACCATTATAAACCCTCCCTCGCACTTTTAATTTGTGTTATAAATTCCTTTGCATTTTTAGCTATATTTCCTTTAGTAAGAGAACTTCCTGCACCAACTGCCACTGCACCTGCTTTAATCCACTCTGAAACATTATTTATATCAACACCGCCCGTTGGCATCAACTGTGCATATGGAAGTGGTCCTTTAATGGCTTTAATAAACTTTGTTCCCAAAACTTCGCCAGGGAAAACTTTCAAAATATCACAACCTGATTCCATTGCTTTAACCGCTTCAGTTATTGTCATAACTCCACACATTACAGGCTTTCTATATCTATTACATAGTCTTACAACGTTTTCATCAAAATGAGGTGAAACAATAAATTCTGCTCCAGCCAAAATTGCAATTCTTGCAGTTTCAGAATCAAGCACTGTACCTGCTCCCAAAATAATTTTATCACCATACTTCTTAGCTAATTCTTCGATTATTTTGTCTGCATGTGGAGTGGTGAATGTAAGTTCAATTGCATTCACTCCACCCTCTACACACTGTTTTACAATGTCCATTGCCTCATCTTTTGTGTTTGCTCTTACAACAGCAACTATGCCAGTTTGTTTGATTTGAGATAATACTTGCTCTTTTTCCATATTTACTTCTCCTTTAAACTCCAGAATATGCTGAAAATCCTCCATCAACAGGAACTACAATGCCAGTTACAAAACTTGATGCATTGTCATCAACAAGCCACATTAAAGTTCCAACAAGTTCACTAGGTTCTCCAAAACGTCGCATAGGAGTATGTTCTAATATTTTTTCTGTTCGTGGGGTTTTATTTCCGTTTTCATCAAACAGTAATGCTTTATTTTGATTTGTAACAAAAAATCCTGGTGCAATCGCATTTACTCTTATGTTTTGGTTTGCAAAATGAACAGCAAGCCATTGAGTAAAATTAGAAACAGCTGCTTTTGCACCACTATATGCTGGGATTTTAGTGAGTGGTTTAAATGCATTCATTGAAGATATGTTAATTATATTACCTTTGTTATTGTCCACAAAATCCTTTGCAAACACTTGAGTTGGTAATAATGTTCCTAGAAAATTAAGGTTAAACACAAATTCAATTCCTTGTGGATCTAAATCAAAGAATGAACTAAGTTCGCTGTTGTCCATATCATCTTTAGAAAAATACTCACTTGAAGTTGTTCCCTTAGGGTTATTTCCACCTGCTCCATTGATTAAAATGTCACATTTTCCAAATTCATTATATACCTCATCATATGCCTTTTGCAAACTTATTTTATCCAAAACATTTGCCTTAACTGCAATAGCTTTACCGCAATTGCCACCATTTTTATTTATATCATCAGCAACTTTTTGTGCCTCATCTAAATTCAAGTCAAGCAACGCAACCTGCATGCCTTGTTGTGCTAGTGCTTTTGCAAATGTTGAACACAAAACCCCTGCCGCACCAGTTATAACTACTGTTTTACTCAAGTTGTTTTCCTCCCTTTCTCCATTGCTTCCCATAAGCCTAATATATAAGTTGCACCTAATGCTCTATCATACAATCCATAACCGTATCTGCCTGTTTCTCCCCATATCATGCGTCCGTGATCTGGGCGAATATAACCGTCAAATTCACTTTCGTTTAATGCTTTGATGATTTCATATATATCTAATGAGCCACACTCGCTAGGATGTGCACTTTCTTCAAAACATCTTTCGCCTGTTATTTTTATGTTTCTAATATGAGCAAAATGAATTTTTTTACTAAACTTTCTTATCATTGCTGGTAAATCATTATTAATATCAGCCCCAAGTGAACCTGTGCAAAAAGTCAGTCCATTAGATTTACTATCGACTATGTTTAAAAAGCGTTCTAAATTCTTTTCGTTGGTGATAACTCTTGGTAGTCCAAATAATCCCCAGGGTGGATCATCAGGATGTATTGCCATTTTAATTCCACTAGTCTCTGCTACTGGGATAACCGCTTCTAAAAAGACTTTAAGGTTTTCCCATAATTGTTCTTCATCTATCACTTCATATTGTTTAAGCAATTGTTTAAGTGAATCTTTTGTATAACTTTCATCCCAACCTGGTAATGATAGTTCACTTGTTAATGGATTAAGTGATAATACAGTATTCTCATCGTAAGCCAATGCATTTGACCCATCTGGCAACTTGCGTTCTAACTCACTTCTAAGCCAATCAAACACAGGCATGAAGTTATAGCAGATTACCTTAACCCCAGCATTTGAGAGTCGCCTTATATTCTCACAATAATTTTCTATGTACTTTTTTGCATTTGCATTTCCAAGTTTAATATCTTCATGTACTGGGACACTCTCCACAACATCGAACAACAAACCTTTTGCATTTGCTTTTTCTTTTAGTTCGTTTATAGCCTTTTCGCTCCACACTCCACCTACTGGTACATCATAAATTGCAGAAACAATTGAGCTCATTTGTGGTATTTGCCTTATTTTATCCAGTGTAACAGGGTCATTATCCCCATACCACCGAAATGTCATTTTCATAATCTATTCTCCTATTACTTTTTTAATATTTTCATAGCTTATATACTTAACTAAATCTACTGCATTTTCATCATTCTCAAACTCATTTTTGTCTATCCACTCTGAAACCATATTGCACAATATTCTTCTGAAATAGTCATGGCGTGCATATGACAAAAAGCTTCTGCTATCTGTAAGCATACCTAAAAAGGTTGCTATATGTAAAGACTGTGCACATATATTAACTTGTTGCTCAATTCCTGCCTTGTGGTCATTAAACCACCAAGCAGCACCAAGCTTTACATTTTTAAATCCTCCTGCAATTGTTGCAATGCCATGATACATAACAGGATTTAGCGTGTATATGATTGTTTGTGGCAACCCTGAATTATTATTCATTTCATTAAGTAATGTAATAATGCTCTTATATGGTACTGCATCACCAATACAGTCACCCCCACAGTCACATCCCAATTTATTAAACATATCGTCATTTAAATTGCGTTTTACTGCAAGATGTAATTGCATAACCATATTGCGTTTTTTATACTCTCCTGCTAAGAACACATACATATAAAATAAAAATTCGTTGTATTCGTTATCTGAAATATCCTCACCACTTATTGCTTTTTTAAACACACTGTCTGCTTGTGATTTTGTTCCAATTATTTGTGGAAAAAATTCAATTCCAACATCAGAAAACTTACATCCGATACTGCAAAAATAATCAAGTCGGTTTATTAGCGCTGTCTGCAAACTATCAATGTCATTGACATTAACCCCACTTGCTTTTGATAAGCCATCAATATAATCTTTATAATTATCATTATGTATTAAAAGCAGTTTATCTGTTCTAAATGATGGTGTTACCTTTGTTTTAAATGTTTTATCTTCTGCAATAAGCTTGTGGTATTCAAGTGTGTCAACTATATCATCTGTTGTTGCAATATATTCAACATTAGAAAGCTCAATCAACTTTCTAGGTGATAATTCTTTTGCCTTAATAACTTCATTTGCCTTGTTCCAAATCAAATCTGCATTCTTTTCGTTTAGTGGAATATCTATATCGAAATACATTGAAAGCTCCATTTTAGTCCAATGATATAATGGGTTTCCAGCAGCCATACCAATGCAACTCGCAAATTTTATAAACTTTTCATAATGTGTCTTGCTACCTGTGATATATTCCTCATCAATTCCAAATGCCCTCATTAATCTCCATTTATAATGATCAGCATCAAGCCACATTTGAGCAATATTATCAAACTGTTTATCCTCATAAATTTCTTCTGGACTAAGATGGCAGTGATAATCAATAATAGGTAAATTCTTCGTTTGGTTGTAAAGTTCAATAGCTGTATTACTATTTAAAAACATAGTATCTTTATTTTGATTCATATAATTAAACCATTCCTTTCGTAGCGACTAGGAGTTTTGAGGGGTTTGCCGTAGCTAAATTTTAAATACAGTGTACCTAAATCTTTACGACTTTTTATACCGAAAAGAACAAAACTCTTGTTCGAAAAATTATTTTTCAAACTTACTTCTCCCTTTATGTGTATAATACCATAAATATATTCAAATAATATATTAAATTTTGCTTGAAACATAGTAAATGTTGCTGTATTATTAAATTAAGACAAATTTAAAAAATAATAATATTAAGTCTTTACAAAAGGAATGGTCACATAAATGAAAAATGATATATCAATATATAAAATGACTCAAATGATGATTACAAAAGACTTTGAAGTTTATCACTATCGAGATTCAAATTTCAATTCACCAGACTTTCATAATCATGATTTTTACGAGGTTTATTTATTTCTAGATGGAAATGTTACTTATTACATTGAAGAAAAAGTTTATGACCTGTGTGCTGGTGATATACTTTTAATCCCCCCAGGAAAAATGCACAGACCTATTATATCTAATAGTCAAACAGTTTATGAAAGAATTGTTTTGTGGTTAAATTGCGATTATCTGACTTCACTTGACACACAAGGCGAGAATTTAATAAATAACATAAATATGATTGGAAGTGTCAAAGAATATATTATTAATCTTGGTATGGAGGATTTTAGCTTTATAACAAATGTTTTTCAAAGATTAATACACCAGTCACACAAATTAAAAAATTGTTCTCAAACGCTAACAAAATCTTATATTTCTATTATTCTTTTTATTATTAGCATGAAATTTAAGGATAGTTTATTAAACGAGCAACAACAAAATGAAAATATGAACATTATTCCTGAGGTAATAAAATATATAAATGAACATTTACTTGAAAGCCTTTCTTTAGATGATATTTGCAATGAGTTTTTTATAAGCAAATTTCATTTAATAAGAAAATTTAAGGAATATACAAACTCAACTGTCTATGACTATATAATTACAAAAAGAATTATTGTCGCTAGAAAACTTATTCGACAAGGAATAACTGCCACAAATGCCTGCGAGCAATGTGGTTTTTCTGATTACTCAAACTTTTACAAATCTTTTACTAGCAAAACTGGAATGACCCCATCTCAGTTTAAGATACATTGCAATTTATAATCATATATTGAATGATTAAAAACCTACTCCAACGTACACACTATAAAGTGTCTTGTGAAAGTGACAATATCCACGTTACAATATCCATGTGATAATATCCATGTGATAATATCACTGTGACTTTGTCACATAATAAACTTATTAATAGTGATATACTTTTTACTAAAGAGTAATGTTAAATATTTAACATATATATAATACAAAATTTATTTAGTATTAGGAGGGTTTATAATGAGTAAAATTTTAATCGTCGGTGGCGTTGCAGGTGGTGCATCAGCTGCGGCACGTTTGAGAAGATTAGACGAACATTGCGAAATCATTATGTTTGAACGTGGTGAATACATTTCATTTGCAAACTGTGGATTGCCTTACTATATTGGTGGGGAAATTACAGAAAAATCTGCTTTAACGCTTCAAACACCACAAAGCTTTAATGCTCGTTTCAATGTAGATGTACGTGTAAACAGTGAGGTTATATCTATTGATAAACAAAACAAAACTGTAAGTGTAAAAAATCAAAAGAGCGGTGAAACTTACACTGAAAGCTATGACAAACTTATCCTTTCACCAGGGGCAGAGCCTGTAAAACCAAATATAGAGGGTACAGATAACGATAAAGTTTTTACTCTAAGAAATATTCCTGACACATATAGAATTAAAGAATATATAGATGAGAATAAACCAAAAAGTGCAGTTGTTGTTGGCGGTGGATACATTGGGATTGAAATGGCTGAAAACCTTTTTGAGGCAGGACTTGACGTTACAATTGTTGAATTTGCTAACCACGTAATTGCGCCACTTGATTTTGACATGGCAGCAGATGTTCATAATCATATTAGACAAAAAGGTGTAAATCTAATTTTAAATGATGGTGTGAAATCAATTGAGGACAGTAGCACTGGGCTTAAAATTACACTAGGCAATGGAGAACTATTCGCTGATATGATAATTATGTCTGTTGGAGTAAAACCTGAAGGCACAATTGCTAAAAATGCAGGATTAGAAGTTAATGCCAGAAACGCAATTATTGTTGACAATAGTATGAAAACTTCTGATGATGACATTTATGCAGTGGGCGATGCCATTGAAATTACGGACTTTATAACTGGTGAAAAAGGATTTATCCCACTAGCAGGACCTGCAAACAAGCAAGGACGAATTGCGGCTGATAATATTTGCGGTATAAACAGCACTTATGGTGGAACACAAGGTACTGGTATTTTAAAATGTTTTGACTTAACTGTTGCAACAACTGGAATAACTGAAACAAAGGCAAAAGCCATTGGTCTAGACTATGAAAAGTCATTCACATATTCTGCTTCACATGCCTCTTACTATCCAGGTGCTGTAAACATGTCAATTAAGATTATATTTACTAAAGATACTGGAAAGTTGTTAGGTGCACAAGTTGTTGGATTTGATGGAGTTGACAAACGTTTAGATGTAATTGCAACTGCTATTCGTGCTGGTATGACAATTTATGATTTAACTAAATTAGAATTGTCTTATGCTCCACCATTCTCCTCTGCAAAGGACCCTGTTAATATGGCTGGATTTGTAGCAGAAAATATTTTGACTGGAAAAACTAAAGTGTTCCATTGGGATGCCGTTAACAGTTTGCCTCGTGATGGTAGCGTAACTCTACTTGATATAAGGACAAAAGTTGAATATGAAAATGGAACAATTGATGGTTTTATCAATATTCCAGTTGATGAACTTCGTGCAAACTTAGATAAATTAGATAAAACAAAACCAGTCTATGTAACTTGTCAAATAGGACTACGTGGGCATATTGCTTGCAGAATACTATCACAAAATGGATTTGAATGCTACAATCTATCAGGTGGATACCGATTATATAATAGCATTTTTTCAAAAAACTCACCAAAACCAAAGGATGTAAAAATGAATAACGAAACAATGCTACCAACCTTTTCTCCAACAATTGAAGTAAACGCTTGTGGGTTACAATGTCCAGGTCCTATTATGAAATTATCACAAGCAGTTAAAAATGCAACTGACGGCGATGTAATTGAAATAAAAACAACTGACCCTGCATTTGCAGCAGATGTTGAGTCATGGTGCAGAAGAACAGGAAACACATTTGGTGGTGTTAGTTCTGAAAAGGGTATATCTAAAGCGACTATCAAAAAAGGCGGCATTCAAGCTTGCGGTATGAGTAGTGGTGGAAACAACAAAAACATCATTGTCTTTTCCGGTGATTTAGATAAAGCAATTGCTTCATTTATTATTGCAAATACAGCGGCTTCTATGGGACGTAAGGTATCAATGTTCTTTACATTCTGGGGACTAAATATATTAAGAAAACCCGAAAAGGTTAAAGTTCAAAAAGATTTCATAAGCAAAATGTTTGGCTCTATGATGCCAAGGGGATCAAAAAAGCTAACTCTTTCCAAAATGAACATGGGCGGAATGGGTGGCAAAATGATACGTGGTGTTATGAAAAATAAAAACGTAGATAGCCTTGAAAGTTTAATTAAAGCTTCTCTTGAAAATGGTATTGAGCTTATTGCTTGTACTATGAGCTTAGATGTTATGGGACTTAAAATGGAAGAATTAATTGACGGAGTTAAGCCAGGAGGAGCCGCTACAATGGTAGCAAATGCAGAAGAATCAGATATGTCATTGTTTATATAACCTCTTAAATATAAATGAAGGTGCAGTTCAAAAACTTGAACTGCACCTTATTTACTTAACATCATGTTTAAAAATCCATAGATTTTTTTCAACTTTTCTCTCAACATATTTTGCTAAATCTTTTTCTGATGAAAATATACCTTCTTGTGAAAACTGATTTTTGATAAGTTTTCCAAGCTTTGCCGATTGCTCAGATTGTTCTATATACATTTCGTTTATGTATTGTTCCATTGACATTCCACGATTTTGCGCAAACTTTTCCATCTCTTCAAATATTAGTTTTGCAACTTCTTTTTCTTGAGGGTTATCACTTTCAAGCTGTTGATTAAACATGTTCATCATATTTATAACATATGAATATACTTCATTTTGCTCTTTATCAGACAAAACAACTTTATTTTCCAAAACTAATTGCTTTCTTACCTCTATTTTCGCCAAGCCCTTTATTAGGTCAATATCAGAGGGTAATTTTATTTCTTTCTCTATTCCTAGTAATTTGATATATTGCTTTGAAATTTTATCTTCTGCTTTAATTATATTTATTTCTTTTCTTGTAATTTGATGCCCTTGAATATACGCTACTGTTCCAGTGTGATAAACTTCAGTATCTTTATTAATTGTTACCACTCCGAATGAAGTCATAACAAGAACTGATAACATAATGCCACTTATTATTAATTTCTTTTTCATAATTTATAATCCACTTTCCTATTAAATTTAAAGTTCGCTATCTTATCCATAGACTTATTATGCAAAGCACATATTGATAGTATCACAATGAACTCAATTGTGGAATAAATAATTGATAATAAAATAAAATTATAATAACCAGTTTTATTTATAAACAAAAATGGAATAGTAGAGATTACAGGAAAAACCATTGAAATTAATAAATATTTAGCTAATTCTTTAATCGTTAATCTGTGTTTCATATTTAGATAAAAATACAATACCAATCCAAAGACCAGTGTAAGTACACCATAACACTGTTTTAGAAATTCGGAAGCTTTTATTAACTTATAAAACTCATTTTGAGGGTCTGTCATACTGGTAAGGTCAGCAGGAATATTATGTGCCTTAACTAAAATTGAGCAATATATAACATTAATTATCGCCATTAACCCACTATAAGCAAATACTTTTTTCATCTTATCTCCTTATCTCAAATGCATAATAATATTACTATTGTATTCTTTTAGTAAAAATAAGTCAAGCAGAGTAAAATTATCTATCATGGTAAAAAACGGTGCAGTTCAAAACAAACTGCACCGTTTAAATTTATTAATTAGGTAAATCTACTAAATGTGATTCTACAAACTCTTTTTGCTCATCTGTAAGC
>DAMDCT010000009.1:23937-27924 GCA_032091455.1 Oscillospiraceae bacterium
TCCTTTGCCGTACTAGGAAAATATGTTGTTTCGCTTAAATCAATAGGAAGCCCCTTATAGAGTGCTACAAATGCCCTAACTGAAGCTGTTCCAACTTCTTTCCCGTCATCCTTTGCCTGTGCATATATTGTTTCTAAGTCCTTACACTTGAACGTGTCATAATTATTCTTAACGGCAAATGCATTTCCTAAATCATCAAGGGACATTTCAAATAGTTTACTAATATCACCAAAAGAATATGAACCTCGAATGTCGGCTGGGTTATACTGCCCTGATAGTTCCTCAGTTTTATATTTAACAGGGACTTTTGTAGTAGTTGTATGCCATAAACCCATCGCCGATGTGGCAAATACCGTTCCAAATATAATAATGACAATAAAGATACTTAAAAATGATTGTTTAATTTTCATAATAATAACCACTCCTTTCAAACAGACTGGATGTTTTGCGTGGTTTGCGTAGCCAAATCAAAATATAGCATAGCTAAATTTCGGCATTAGTTTACGCCGAAAAACACAAAACTCTTGTTTGAAAAATTTATTCTTCAAACTTTTCCCATCCCATCTTTAACTCAACCGTTTTTTCTATTGGACAATCATTTTCACTTGTACACTCCATACAAGATATACATTGATGATTATTAACTGTATTTTTAGATGAAACCTCGATGTTCATTGGACAAGCTTTATCACATGCTTTACAACTTACACATGTGCTTGATTTTCTCTTAATCTTAAATATTCTAAATAAATTGAATATACCAAGTGTTGCTCCATAAGGACACATATATTTGCAAAATGGACGTTCAACGAAAAGTGAAAGCAATACTACAACTGCCAATACTATATATGCTGTAATTGCAACTTCACCAGTGAACATATTAAATAATGCATAATAAGGGTCAACATTTTGGAATACTAATTTCGCTGTGATTGCAGTATTGTAGATAACTAGAGCAAGTACTAAATATCTTAAATATCTTAAAATACTATCAATTCTTTTAGGTAAAAAGTTATTGTATTTTTTGCCGAATATCTTTTTGCCTATTTTGCCTATAAACTCTTGGAATGTTCCAAAAGGACAAATCCATCCGCAAAATACAGGACCAAATAAAATCGTTAAAAATAAAACTGTATACATTAATATAACTGATGAGCTATGAATTTTTTGAATTAATGTACCAGTAGTTAAATAACTATAAATCGATTCAACACCACCAAATGGACAAATTGCATGTAAAGACGCATCTGCCAAAAATGGAATTGTCAACCCCGCTTCCTTTAATTCTTTACTTATTACAATTAGCAACACAAGCATGAAAAAACCGATTTGAATTGCTGGTCTAATCCACTTTTTCTTTTTTTGAATACTCATAAATATAACCATCCCTTTCATACAAACTGTAAAAAAATTAATTTCTTAAACTAATCCCTCTCTTCTCTATAAGTTGATTATAAAAATAAACTATGTCAAAAATGTGGCGAAAGTATATTTTTTTTAATATCTACATCAATAGTTGTGATTAATCGACAGTAGCCTTCAAAATAAACATTATAAAAGCCAAGTGGAAGTGCCGTTGCACTTCCACTTGGCTTTTGCTTGTAATAAAATAATATTATATTGTGTTTTTATTCTTCCCAGAAGAATAGGTCAGTTTGCCCACCACCTAAAGTAATATCTACTTTATAGGTGTTACCAGACACTTGTGTAAGTGGTACACTTACAGCATTCCCTGTATTTCTATCAACTTTTCTTAGCTTAGAAATATCTCCATTAGACATATCGAAAGTTAATGTAATAGCCTGTTGTGTTTCATTGCATGCTCCGTGCTGTTGAGCTACTTGCAAACCATTTCCCTGTGTTAATCCATTTACCACCATAAAATATTTAGGGTTTGTGGAAGTAAAGAATTCATTGGTATTTATCCCTGGTAATGGTTTTAGGTATCCTACAACGACATCCCCTGCTAAACCGTTATTTTGTGTTCCTAAGTTTACAGCTGAGATATTTGATAAATGATATTCTGTATTTGCTGTGAATGATTGTACAGAACCAGGTAAGCTATTATTTACAGGTGTTGATGATGACATGTGCTTGCCTAAAGCGACTCTAACATCTGTACTATTTAATCTTACAAGATGTTCCCCTAGATTTCTTGATTGTCTAAAAGATTCTGCATATTCATAGTAATGGCGAGTTGGATTTCTATTTGCGTCAAACAGTAAAAATACTGATGGGTCATATTCCCATCTAAACATATCTAGCCATTTTCCGCCCATAGCAAATGTTAAGTTTGTAATTAAATATTTTTGTGACTCAGTAATTTCATACCATCCTGTTCCAGCTTGATTAGTTCCTGATTTATAGCCCAATAAATACTGACCAAAAGCAATTGGTGCATTTCCAGTTCCATCGTGTCCTGCCAAAGCGGTCGGTCTTACTGTATTAATAGCATCCATCATTCTTGCTGGAATTTGATAATCCTTATAAGTTTGAACTTGATCAAAATAGTAATTATCGAATGTTAATATATCAGGTTTAGCAGTAGTTGTAAACTCATTTAACGTTGCTGTTGACATTTGACCTAACCACCCATTTACGTGTACTAATACGTTTGGATACAACGTATGGCTTAAATCAAACCAATTTTTCAAATAGCCTCGCTCAGTGGCTGAAAAATTCTGTTCATCTCCAAAACAAATACTTACTAAATTATCAATATTAGCGCGCTGTTGGGCTGTTAAAAAGTCACTATTGTTAGGTGGGTTTTGTCCCACTGCATTTGTGCAATAAGGTGCTTTTGCAAGATTCCATTGTGCGTTAGGATTTGCCGCATGAAATGTTGAATTATAAAGAGGTTCTTCATAATAAGTAACACCTGTCATATTAATTCCGTTAAATTCACTTGCAGTTGGGTATGCTCTACCTGTAGTATCTGTTGGTATCCAAGAATGAATTTGAATTCCTTTGTCTATTAATACCCTACTTGCTAGTGACAATTGTGGTTTTGGAGCATTATAAACTTCAAATTCCCAAATGCTTGGCGCTACACTTGCATTTGTAATGTTCAAGCGTACCTTATTTGATGTTATAGAATTAAACGTATCAGACTTCACCGCTCCAATTGCGCTTCCAGAAGCAACGTCAATCCAAGCTGTACCATTCCAATACTGTATTGTATAGCCTGTAACTCTATTGATGAACTCTTTTATTACTGTTTTGTTAAAAGTGACTGGGCTATTAAAATCCACTTCAAGCCAACATGCTGATGTTCCATCTGATGTTGCCCAGCGAGTAGTCGTATTTCCATCAAACGCCTTGCTAGCAACATATGGACTTGAATGGTTACCACTTGATAAATATGTTTGATTTAAAGCCAAATTTACGTTTGAAGGAATATTTGCAGTAGGAGCTGGCGATACAGAATTATATAGATTTAAAACTTCTTGACTTGATAATGACATATTGTAAACCATCAAATCATCAAGTATCGCCTTTAAATATCCGTCCGTAGCTCCTTTATCTACACCAATTTTATCCATAGGGCAGTCTATTACAACTCCTAATGTATCCTGTAATACACCATTTACATAAAGTGATGTGCCTGTGCTAGTTCCAACAAAGGTTAGGTGCGTCCATGCACTAATAGGGGCAGTATAGTTAAAACTATAATCTCCAACTCCGTATTTAGTGATACCTACCTTTTTAACATTATTCCATTGTTCAAGCTTAATGCTATAATTATTTGAACTCATAAGAACTGATGATGTGCTTGGTGCATTCTCTCTGTTAACCCACATTGCTGCTGTCCAAGAACCCGAAACATCTGATTTTGCTAGATTTACATATCCACCTTGTCCATTAAAACTAAGCATATTACCACTTTTTCCGTCTTCTAAACGGGTAATGCCTGTGCCAGTAATTGTACCTGAATTGGTTGACCACGAGTCATTTGTTGAAGTCCCACTAGATTCATTAAAATTCCAG
>DAMDCT010000009.1:27934-34904 GCA_032091455.1 Oscillospiraceae bacterium
TTGTACAGTACCAGTAAATATTGCTCCCGAACTTAAAGTAGCGATTAGGGTGAATGCTGCGACAACTTTTGCGAATGACATCCGTAAAGACATTTTTTTAGCCATTGATAATTCTCCTTCATATTATTATTTTAAAAGTAATCATACTTTTAATTTATATGTTATGGCTTCATTCTTTATACTGTACAATCCCAAGCATATTACTATTAAGTTTAAATATTATATTTATCTTACATATTTTATAGTTAATAATATTATAAACTAATATTAAACATATTTCAACATTTATGTATAATTAAATATCTTGACTATTAGTTTAGAACATCTATAATAGTTAATAAGATAAGTTTAAAAAGGCTGTTTGAAAAGACACTATTTTATTATGCAAAACAATTTTATTTTATTTGACAGACATTTACTGAAAGGAAGTATTTTATGAATTTTCCTAAAAACTTTATTAGTGGAACAATGGAGTTTTGTGATTTAGAAAAGCATGTTAACGCACCTTATTTACGCAAATCTTTTAATCTTAGAGGTAATACCAAAGATGCTAAACTTGTCATCTCAGGTTTGGGTTTTTATGATGCCTATATTAATGGAAAAAGAATTAATAAAGGTGAATTAATGCCTTATATTAGTTCTACAGATGACAATGTGTTCTTTGATAAATATGATGTTACAAAATATTTACAAAATGGAGAAAATGTATTTGGCGCAATATTAGGAAATGGAATGCATAACTGTTTAGGTGGTGGTGTTTGGGACTTTGACAAGGCAGCTTGGCGAAATTCGCCGATGCTTGCTTTAAGATTACAAGTAGTCTTAGATAATGGAGAGGAAATATCAATAGAAACTGATGAAAGTTATAAAACTGCCCCATCTCCTATTACTTTTGATGATCTACGTAGTGGAGAAGATTATAATGCTAATTTAGAGCAAGTTGGTTGGAATAATATTAACTTTGATGACAGCGACTGGACTAATGCTATTATTCGTGAAAATCCAAAGGGAGAATATAAAATTTCCTATATAGAGCCAATTACGTTGCAAAGAGAACTAAAACCAACAAAGATTACAAAGCTATCTGATGGCGTTTATTCTTACGAATTTGGTGAAAATACCTCTGGTGTTGTTCAATTAAAATTAAGTGGGGCTAAAAATCAAAAGGTCATTTTAACGCATACAGAACTTCTTGAAGATGGTGTTCCTTCTACTTCAAATATAACTTTTTCTCATGGACCAAGTAGAGTACAAACTTGTAGTTACATATTAAAAGGAGAACATGAAGAAATTTATACTCCTCGTTTTACTTATAATGGTTTTCGTTATGTAAAGGTGAGTGGTATAACCGATGAACAAGCAACAGAGGATTTATTAACTTATCTTGTTTGGAATACAAATTTAACTGAAATGGGTAGCTTTGAATGTTCTGATGATGTAGCTAACACATTACAGGAAATGACAAGACGTTCAACTTTAGCTAATTTTCTTCATTTCCCAACTGATTGTCCTCATAGAGAGAAAAATGGATGGACTGGCGACGCTGCATTATCATGTGAGCATACACTATTGAATTTATCGCCTGAAAAATGCTATAAGCAGTGGCTTGACTGTATACGTAAGGCACAAGATGAAAAAGGTGCATTCCCTGGAATTGTCCCAACAGGAGGTTGGGGGTATCATTGGGGTAACGGACCAGGATGGGATGCTATAATAGTATATCTACCATATTACGTCTATAAATACAGGGGAGATATTGAAATAATAAAAGAAAATGCTGATTCTATTTATAGGTATATAGAATACATGAAAACAAAAGTTAATGATGATGGTCTTTTGGCATATGGTCTTGGAGATTGGTGTTCACCTAAGCGTCCAGCAGAAGATCCGAAAACCCCACTTGAGGTTACAGATTCAATTATTTGTATTGATATTTGTGATAAATCAGCTTTCGTTTTTGAAATACTTGGAGATTATGAACGTAGGAATAATGCACTTAGACAAGCTAATGAAATAAGAAATGCGTTCAGAAAAAAATATGTAAGCTTAGAAAATATGATGGTTAGTTGTGAAACTCAAACTGCACAATCAATGGCATTATTCTATAATATATTTACTACAGATGAAGAAAAAAAGGCTTTTGAACAATTATTGAGATTAATAGACCAAGAAGATAAGCACATAGATTGCGGGATTTTTGGCGCAAGAGTAATATTTCATGTGTTATCAAGATTTGGTCACAGTGATTTAGCTTATTATATGATAACAAGAAAAGAATATCCAAGCTACGGCGCTATGGTTGACTATGGTAATACGACATTAGGTGAATATTTTGAAAATATAGGTTCATTTAATCATCATTTCTATGGCGATATTAGCAACTGGTTTATTACTAATGTTTTGGGTATAAAGCTAAATCCTAATTGTAAAAATGTAAATGAAATTATTATTACTCCATCATTTATATCTTCACTTGATTATGCTAATGGGTACCACACTGCTCCTGCTGGAAAGGTATTAGTCGAATACAAAAGAATTGGTGCTAATATTGAGCTCAATATTTCAACTCCAAATTCAATGACTGGTAAAGTTCAATTACCAGAAGGATATATATTCAAAAACGAGAATGTTTCGGAAAAGTCAATCCATGATGTGCAAGGTAAAACAATAATTATGAAAAAATAAAACTATTCGTGTTATAATAACCAGTTTAAAATTTTTTACATATAACCATACAAACAAGTAATTTTATTGCGTATATTGTTTGAAATAGCCTTGAAGTTTAATAAATTATATCAATATTTAAAGGGCATACTGAGTAACCTCCTGTAATGGTGTCTATCAATTCCATTTTACAGGTTTTTACTTCAATATGCCCTCTTTTGCTTTTTCATTAAGCTCTGTTTACTTATCTAATAATAAAAATAGAACTTCTTGTCTCTTTAGATTTTTATTCTATGAATAAACCTCATTAAGTTATCCATTGTAAGTGCAAGGTCATCTTTCGCCCTCAATTTTGCATGTTTAAAATCAACAGCAACACGGTTTATACTAAAAATTGCGCTAACGCCTTTGTCATACGCTTCCTCAATATCATCGCCAATATCACCTACTATTGCGACAAGAGGTACATTTGCGTTTTTAGTTCTCCTAGCAACTCCAATTACAACTTTACCTCTAATTGATTGGGTATCAATCTTGCCTTCACCACTAAATACCAAATCAGCATCTTTTACTACGTTATCAAAATCAACTGTATCAAGCACAGTTTCAATGCCCATTTGCAGTTTTGAGTTGAAAAATGCAACCATTCCTCCACCCATTCCACCCGCGGCACCTGCTCCCTTAAGCTCAGACACGTCTTTCCGTAAGTCAGCTTTTATTACTTTTGCAATATGCATTAACCCATTATCAAGATCAATAACAGTTTCGGGCGTTGCTCCTTTTTGTGGGCCGAATGTATATGCCGCCCCCGTTAATCCATAAAGAGGATTATCAATATCACACATTGTTACAAACTCAACTGACTCAATAGCCTTATCTATCCCGCTAATATCAATATTAGCTATTTCTATCAAAGAACCACCAACAGGGATGAATTCCTTGCCATTTTCATTTGTAAATTTAACTCCTAATGCTGCGGCTGCCCCTGCTCCTGCATCATTTGTAGCACTTCCGCCTAGTCCCATTATTATTTTTTTGCAACCGTTTTGCACTGCTGCCAAAATAAGTTGACCAACGCCATAAGTAGTTGTCTTTTTAGGGTCTTTTTTATCCCCTACCAGTGGTAGTCCGGCACAAGCCGCCATTTCTATAACTGCAGTTTTACCATTATCAATAATGCCATAGAAAGCTTCCATATCCTCAAAATAAGGTCCTTTTACCTGTACCCTCTTTTTTTCTCCCCCTACTGCACAGAGAAACGCGTCAACACTTCCTTCGCCACCGTCTGCTACGGGTATTGATATAACTTCTGCTGATGGATAAGTTTTTCTTATCGATTTATCCATAATGTTGCAAATTTCCTCAGAACTCATTGTGCCTTTAAATGAGTCTGGAATAAGAATAATTTTTTTCATTTGACTGTCCCCCTTTAATGATTTGTTTTAAAAAACGGGACAGTATGTAATACAAATTTTCATTTAAAAAAGTAAATACATTTTAAATGGAATAAGTATAATACCATCCCGCCTTTTTTATCTAATTTGTTATTATCCTAAGAATAAAGATAGTACAAAGATACCAGCCATAGAAGCTACACCTAATACCAATGTCATCATAGTTTGAGTCTTATATCCTTGTTGTGGCTCCATACCACCAAAGTTTGTAACAACCCAGAAATATGAATCGTTTGCATGTGATACTGTCATTGCACCAGCGCCAATTGCCATTACTGTCAAAGCAGCCATTACTGGAGATGCTAGACCTAAAACTCCCATTAACGGAGCAAGAATACCAGCAGTTGTAGTAATTGCAACAGTAGATGAACCTTGTGCAGTCTTTAGAATTGCAGCTAGGATGAACGGGAAGAATATGCCGATTGCTTGTAATACTGCCGCATTTTCTGTTATAAATGTAACCATACCAGAAACAGAGATTACTTTACCTAATACACCGCCAGCAGCTGTTACAAATAAGATTGGACCAACTACTTTTAGAGTTTCATTTGTAATGTTATAAAAATCAGCCATTTTCTTTGATGAAGCTAGAAGGATTACTCCAAAGATAGTACCAACAGCTAATGCTATTATTGGTGTACCTAAGAATGTACTAATTTGAGCAAATGAACCTGTCAATTTTGCCATTGAAACTATTGATGACCATGCCATTAATAGTATAGGGACAATAATTGGAGCTAAAGCCAAAAATCCATTTGGTAGTTTTCCGTATTCAGCAACAAGTTCTTCATATGTTTTAGAAATTTCGCCATTGTCTGCGTCCGCCTCATCATTTGCCTTTACTTTCTTGCCTATGAATTTGGCAAAGAAGAAACCAGCAATTAGAGGGAATATTGAAATAAGAGCACCCATTCCAATAACTAACAACAGATTATCACCGATACCCAATGTATTTGCAGCAGCGATTGGACCTGGAGTAGGTGGAATAAATACGTGAGAAATGTACAAACCAGCTGATAAAGCAACTGTCATAGCAACACTAGAAGTTCGTGTGCGTTTAACTAATGCTTTACGAATAGGGTTCAAGATTACAAATCCACTATCACAGAATACTGGGATTGATACAACCCAACCCATTAATAACATTGCAAGCTCTGGACGTTTTTTGCCTACTACCTTGATAACCATGTTAGCAAGTTTAAATGCAGCTCCAGTTTTTTCAAGAATTGTTCCAATAAGAGCTCCAAGAATTATTACGATACCGATACTCGTAAATGTTCCACTAAAGCCTGCGCCAATTACATTTGCTAAACCTAGTGTAACTTTCCCATCAGCGTTTGTAATATTCGCTAGTGGAATTCCAGCTACTAATCCTAATATAACTGAAATCCCCATTATTGAAAGAAACGGGTGAATTTTAAGTTTGGAGATTGCTAGTATCATTGCTACAATAGCAACGACAAATACGATAATTAAACCTATACCCTGCATAAGTAGGAACACGATGCTCCACCCATATTAGCATATCAATATGAATGACCAACATCTATGTTCACGCACCACCTTTCGTTTTTTGACGATTTTGACCTCGTCATCATGTTTATTATTATATTATAAACAATAGCAGGTTTCTATATTACAGGTGATAATAAATCAATATTTTTTTGTTACTCACAACATACAACAACAAATATCGTTCATATTAATTAGTGCTTTTCACTAAAAGTACTAATGTTTTTTTGCATATCTCTGTAAAAATATATAGCATTATAGAAAAGTGATGAATAATGGATTGAGCGAGGATCGTACCCTGTTTGTTCCTTTAGCTTTTTCAGTTTATATTGAAGAGTATTTTTATGGATAAATAATTTCTCAGCAGTTAAACTAATTGAGCCCTCTTCTTTATAGAAAGTATCAAGTAAAATAATCCATTGAGAAATTTCTTGCAAATTATATCCCTTGAAAATCTTACGGATATACTCTTCTTTAATCATTTCAGGAATTTCACTTGCAAAAAGCTCCATATTTATATTGTCATAAAAACGTATTTCTTTCTCTTGTGTTCTCAAACAGGCTTGCATAGCCTTTAGTGCTTTTAAATATGCGCTATGAATAAGTGCATAACTATTAAGCCTAGTATCAATACCTATTGCTAAAGTTACATTTTTTCTAAGTTCAACTTCTTTCTTTATTCGATTTGCTAAACTTAACATAGCTTTATCGTCATCAGCGGTAACAGCACAAATTATATTCGTTGCAGTTTTAAGTATTATGTTATTTTTATCCTCTGACATTATACGGCTAATTACCTTGCTAGCACTATCAAAACCCTTTTGAGTTGCAGTTATATCCGACTCATCATTAACAAATACGGTCATTGCCATTATCCTGCGTGGTACTGTTATATCAATTCGCAAAGACAGTCCTCTTGTTGCCATAGCATGGTTAACATTTTTAATATCCACACAAATCCACTCTTCGATAAAGCGATTTCTAATATTCTCATTCAATTCCTTTTGTTGACGATAAGAGTGGTCTAGCAATAAAATTTCAGTCATTTTTTTAATAATTTGCCCATACTTAACCACCTGTTGATATGGTCCAGTGACTCCAACAACACCAATAATTTTATCATCTAAAACGACAGGTAGATTAATCCCAGACTTTGCTCCTATATATTCATTATCCCCTTGTATGATAAGTTCCTCTAATTGTTCCTCAATTAATTTTTTTGCTGCCTCATGGAATGTACCTATTCTTGAACTATCAGTACTTGCGATGATAATTCCATCTGAATTCATCATATTTACGCTTTCTCCGATAATATTGCTTATCTCTTTTACAATCTGTTC
>DAMDCT010000009.1:34914-40213 GCA_032091455.1 Oscillospiraceae bacterium
TTTGCTATGTCCACCCAATCATCTCCTCATGTTTATTCTCTTTTTTAGTATATCATGAATTTTATAATTAACAATTATATTTTAAACACAAAAAACAACCTAATATAAAGAACCATATGCATATAAAAGATAAATTTACAAAAATAAAGAGCAGCTATTAATATAAAATAAATAGCCACTCTTTATAATTTACAGTGTAGTATCTTCAAAAATAGAATCTTTACTTTCTCCAATTTCTTCGTATGGATCTTGCAAACCATTCATAGCGTAATATGGTTTTATACAATACTTATATATATACTGAAATGAATTAAACGCAACAATCATTGCACCTGTTGAAAATATTAGCAAGAGTATTAGTGGTATCATAATCCAAAAATACATAATACAAGGGATAAATATAAGTAAAACCAAAAACAACGTTATCAAATTTGTTTTTGTTCCTAAAAATACAAATGAAACAGAATTTTTTATTAATCCTTTAATATTTATATTAACTGATACCATTGTAAGATAAATATAAAAGTTTGACATTATTGCAATTACTGCGACAAATATAACTAATCCAAGTGGCACGCAAAACCACATTGATAAAACTAATGTTTTTATATAATAAAAATTAAATGCCTTTAAAATAATATAAGTTAATATTGAATTTATTAACCCAACTAATACAGCAGGTTTAAAGTTTTCTTTTAAAGCTTGGAAAAAGTCACTCAATAAAAATACTGGTTTTTCTTCAGTAAAACTTTTTGCAATTTTTATCAACCCGGCTGTTGCAGGTCCAGTAAATCCAAATGCAATAATCCCAATTACAGTAGCTAACATTGAAAGCCACTGAGAATTTTCAAACAAAGTACCAGACAAATAATAAGCACCTAATGCAACCATAATAGATGGAATACAAAACATAACATACAGTAGATTAAGCTGTATTAACTTCGTGAATTTGCGAGAATACAATTCAAAGAAAATAAAGATACGTTTTTTTCCTATTGTTTCCTTTTTTACGCCCTTACCTGGCTTTGCGTAATTTCCAAACCCTAAAAAGCCCATGATAAACCTCCAATATTTTAATAATACTAATTAAGAATAGCTTAAGTAACTGTTAAATCTATTTTATATGCCCCAAAATTTTTTAAATATTTGTTTATACAAATAATGTTATATTAACATGTTTTATTGTCCAAAATGTTAATATATTGTATATTATTCTTTGTTATATATCTGTATTTTATATTCTTGTATGACATCACTTTAAAATTATAACAGACTATACTAACCCAAGTAAGTCATTATAGTCTGTTTATTTTTTTGTATTAAGTTATAATTGAATGTATATTGACGGTAATATTCACCCTTTAATTAGTCAAATTGTTTTCTTAACACCTGTAGCGCTTTTTTTTCAATTCGAGATACATAAGACCGTGATATTTTTAAACGTGCAGCAATTTCTCTTTGTGTAAGCGGATGATAACCGCATAATCCATATCTAAGTTTAATTATTGTCCGTTCGCGGGCATCAAGGTTTTTTTCAATATATTTATATAACTTCTCAGACTTCATTTTTAAATCTATGTTGTCAATTAAGCTATCTTCATCTGAAAAAACATCCATTAACGTAATTGAATTACCATCTAAGTCACTATCAATTGGCTCACTGATATATACATCTCCTGCCGTTTTTCTAACATTTCTAAAATGCATAAGTATTTCATTTTCAATACATCTTGCAGCATATGTAGCAAACCGAGTTCCTTTATCGTATGAAAATGTGTTTACTGCCTTTATTAATCCAATTGTTCCAATTGATATTAAATCATCCTGATCATTTGTAGACGAATAATATTTTTTTGCAATATGTGCAACAAGTCTTAGGTTATGTTCAATTAATTTGTTTCTCGCATTTTGATCTCCTTTGTTTTTCAAAGCAAAATACTCCATTTCTTTTGCAGCAGAAAGTGGCTTTGGGAATGAACCATTACCTTCTATATGCAATGCAAGGTATAACAAATTACTGAGTGCTAATGATATAAGTGTTGAAAACATAATGTAACCTCCCCTTCACATTAAGTATATGAAAGGCATGTTACATTATGTTTGTCCTTAATTTAAAGTAAAGAGATTTTAAACAATAGACAAGGACCTAATTCACCTTTTGGGTGGATTAGGTCCTTGTCATATATTAATTTTATGAAAGGCTTATATAAATCAATTAAGGTAAATATTTTAGCGGATTTTGTGTTGCACCATTAAATCTTACTTCAAAATGAAGATGATTACCAGTTGAACGACCTGTGCTTCCAACCCTAGCAATTACCTGTCCTTGACTCACTATCTGTCCTGGTTTAACCAGTATTCTACTTGCATGGGCATACCATGTTTGAACTCCTCCGCCGTGGTCAATCTTAGTAAGGTTGCCATAAGATCCTCCCCAACCGGTAGATATAACCTTGCCTGACAATGCAGCTCTAATAGGTGCGCCATATCCATTTCCCCTAAAGGCTAAGTCAACACCAGTGTGGAATGCTCTACCTCTATAACCATAATAAGACGATACATATGCACCAGATACAGGCCAACTAAATCCTGAGTTTGAAATTTTCCCCGTGTATGGTGTTGCATCTGGAAAAGCTCCAACTCCCTTTGTGATTTGCTCTGTTACTGGTTCTTTTACAACATTGGTTGACAATATTTCTCGTCTAACTTCTGTTCCGTCAACACGCTCTATTTTTGCTGTAACAACCTTTTCGCCATTTTGACCTTTTTTAGTTACAGTTGAATATCCTTTATAATACTTAGTAGACTCAGTTACTTTTTTATCATATGCAGTACTAACTGAATAAGTTTCTGTACTAACAACGCTAACTGGTAAAAAAGGTTGTGATTTTTTAACCAAAACAGATTTGCCAATAACGCAGCTTTCCATAATTGAAGGGTTTAATTTTACTAATTCATCTAATGTCATATCATTTCTAGTTGCAATAATAATCGGCGTATCATTTTCAACTATTTGATCGAATACATCTTTATCGTCTACCCTATCTATCATCTTTAAAATTTCATCATCTGGCTTAATATTTTTTGCAACAAATAGTCCTGTTTCTAAATTTACATCTTTTGCAAACTTAACTTCTTGATTTTTATCAGTTGTCTTATATTTTTCTTTTTTAGCCTCTAGCTTTGCGTTTAACTTCTCGCCATCTTTAACCGCTCCATAAAACTTTCCATCAATACTAAGACCTGTAGCCATTACTATGTCCTCATTTGATGACTTAATAATTGAATCGGTTAGCTCCAATTGGTTTTTTAGTTTTTTATCAGTAGCTACTGCAAGCGAAAACTTTGGTAAATTATTAATAGTTTCTTCATCATCAAGATATGTCATACGTTCTTGTAGCTTTGCTTCAGCTTGTTCAAATACTGTTTCATTCTCAATATAACCTATGTTTTCACCGTTATATTCTACTGAAACTGCGAATTTAAGACTTGAAACATAATTTACAACTAAGCACAGACCAATAATTGAAACTGCAGGAAGTAAATAATTAAACCATGTAGCAAATATTGATTTATTGTTTTTAACGCCTTTTCTAAATGCTTTCAATGCAAATCCTATTCGAACAAACACATTATTATTCTTCTTATAATTATATCCTTTTTTAACAACATTTATTGCGTCTATTATAAACTTATTAAACATGTGTATTTTAAATGTTACATATCTAACGCCCTTAAAAACCCATTTTAAACCCTTTAAAAGTTTGTGTTGAATTTTTTGTATATGATGCTGTAAAAACTTATCATATACAAAATTAAGTATTTTAGATATCTTCTTAAGAACTTTTATTGTGGTTAGCCCCACACCCATCATGTATTTTAAAATTACTATATATATGTCAGAGAAATGATCCATAATAGTCGCTTTCATGCTTCCATTATTGATTTGTTCTTTTATTAATGTTTCATCATCTTTTATGTCATTAATGTTTTCATTATTTAACTTTGCCAAATGTAATCTCCTCCTTGATATAATCTCAGACTTGTTTTGCTCTATGTAATCGCCTCAATTACTTATTTTTTGTCATTATTATCCTTTTGACAATAAATATTGTTACAGAACGGTAACATCTATATATCTATTATACTTATATTTTGAAATATTGCAACCCTTTTGTAACCTTTTGAATACATATTTATAGTTTGTTTACATTTAAAGTGTCAATATTCCTATGACTTTTTAAAATATATGCCTTTCAATCTCTAATCAATTACGTTATAATGTAAGTAACATTACAATTAGAGGTACCATTCAAATGGACATTTTACAAAAACTAACTCAGGAATTTCATATACGACCTGAACAAACTAAAAATACAGTAACGCTAATTGATGACGGAAATACCATACCGTTTATCGCACGTTATAGAAAAGAGCTAACAGGTTCACTTGATGACCAAGTGCTAAGAGAACTATATGACAGGCTCATATATCTTCGTGGGCTTGAAAAACGCAAAGAAGAAGTTATCACTTCTATAACTGCCCAAGGAAAGCTAACTGACGAACTTACTTTAGCTATCAATAATGCAATTACACTTGCAGAAATTGAGGATATTTATAGACCATATAAACAAAAGAGAAAAACAAGAGCATCTATTGCACGTGAGCGTGGACTTGAGCCATTAGCTGAGCTATTGTTAACACAGCAAAATAATATAGTTCCATTAAATGAAGCTGAATTATATATTAATGATGATGTACCAACAGCTCAAGATGCTTTAAATGGCGCAATGGACATTATTGCTGAAGATATTGCAGATAGGGCAGATATTCGAAAGTCACTAAGAGCCTTCATTATAAGGACAGGTTCATTAAGTGTAAAAGCAGTTGATAGTGAAGCTCAGACAGTTTACAATATGTATTATGATTTTTCAGAGCCTGTGAATAAAATTGCTGGACATAGAGTGCTTGCAATTAATCGTGGTGAGAATGATGACTGTTTAAAAGCTTCAATCAGTATTAGTCAAGATATTGCAATATCTATGATTACAAACGAACTTGTAACACGACAAAATCTTTCTGCTGACTGTATTTCACTTTGTTGTGCAGACAGCTTTTCAAGACTTATATTTCCTTCTCTTGAACGTGAAATAAGAAATATGCTGTTTGATAATGCAAGTGAAGCTGCAATTAAAGTTTTCTCTGTAAACCTTAGACAGCTATTATTGCAACCGCCCGTGAAAGGTACAGTTACTCTTGGTCTTGACCCCGCATATAGAACAGGGTGCAAAATTGCAGT
>DAMDCT010000009.1:40223-46474 GCA_032091455.1 Oscillospiraceae bacterium
CCCCGCCACAAAGCAAAGTGGTTGAAGCTGGCAACACCATACTAACTCTTATTAAAAAGCATAATGTAACAACTATCTCAATAGGTAATGGTACTGCCTCAAGAGAAAGCGAAAGCTTTATTGCAAATTTAATTAAAGATAATTCACTTTCAGTTGAATACATGGTGGTTAGCGAGGCTGGTGCATCAGTTTATTCAGCATCAAAGCTTGCTGCTGAGGAGTTCCCACAATTTGATGTTTCTCTTAGAAGTGCGGTTTCTATTGCAAGGCGTATGCAAGATCCACTAGCAGAACTTGTTAAAATAGATCCAAAGTCCATAGGGGTTGGCCAATATCAACACGATATGCCTAAAAATCGTCTTGATGAAGCATTGGGTGGTGTTGTTGAATCATGTGTTAACCAAGTTGGTGTAGATTTAAACACGGCTTCACATCCACTTCTATCTAGAGTCGCAGGTATTAATGCGACAGTGGCAAAAAATATAGTTTTGTATCGTGAAGAAAATGGTGCTTTCAAAAACAGAAAAGAACTTATGAAAGTCGCAAAACTTGGCGCAAAAGCATTTACTCAGTGTGCAGGATTTTTACGTGTGGCAAACTCTGAAAATTTTCTTGATAATACAGGTGTTCACCCAGAATCGTATAAAGCGGCTTCAGAACTTGTGAAGCTATGTGGTTACAAACCTGCCGAAGTTAAATCTGGCAAGCTTATAAACATTAAAGAACGCATTGAGGAAATTGGTATAAAAGATCTTAGTAATAAGCTTGATATTGGAGAACCTACTATTATAGATATTGCAACAGAACTTGCCAAACCAGGCCGTGACCCTCGTGATGAACTGGTAAAGCCACTATTACGTAACGATATACTTGACTTAAAAGACTTAAAAAGAGGGCTTGAGCTAAAAGGCACAGTTAGAAACGTAATTGACTTTGGAGCTTTTATTGATATTGGCGTTCACGAAGATGGCTTAGTCCATATCTCTCAAATTACGAACAGATATATCAAACATCCTCTCGAAGTGCTTAATGTAGGCGATATAGTTACTGTTTGGGTTTTAGATGTAGACATGAAGAGAAAAAGAATTGCTCTTACAATGAAGGGCGAACCAAAAGAAGAGTCTGCAACACAATCATAATCACTCAATATCACTTTACTCTGCAATTTTCCAGTATGTAGGGAACGACCACTGCGTCGCTCCCTACATACACCACATATAAGGAGGTTTTATGGGAGAAACAATAGGATATATTCACTCAGTTGAATCTTTTGGTGCAGTAGATGGACCTGGAGTTCGCTTTGTTGCATTTTTACAAGGATGCCCACTTCGTTGCCTATTTTGCCACAATCCAGATACATGGAACCAAAGTGAAGGCAATAAAATTACCGCAAACGAGTTATTTAATCAAATTAAGCAATACAAAAACTTTATAAAAAATGGTGGAGTTACATTATCAGGTGGTGAGCCTTTAATGCAACCTGAATTTGTTCTTGATGTTTTAAACCTTTGTAAAGAGGAAGGAATACACACAGCAATTGATACATCGGGTGGAGTTCCTCTTTCAACTTGTAAAGCTGCAATTGAGGCGGCTGACTTAATTCTGCTTGACATTAAGGATATTGATAAAGATGATTGCGAAAAACTCACAGGACAATCAAATACAAACGCAATGGCTATTCTTAATCATTGCGACTATATTGGAAAAGATGTTTGGATTCGCCATGTACTATTGCCAGAATATACAATGAATTATGATAAGCTTAATAGGCTTGCACGAGTGCTATCTTGGTATAGTTGCATTAAAAAGATTGAATTAATTCCATTTCACAAGATGGGTGAATACAAATGGGAATATATTAAAACACCATATCGACTTTCAAATATAGAGCCACCAACTAATGAGCAAGTTAAAAACGCAAAGGAGATCATGAAAAAATATGGGCTACCGATATAAGAAAAAACGTTACAGACTAAAACCATTTCCAATTTTAATTGCACTACTTATTGTTGTAATCTTAATTTTATTTGCGATATTTATAATAAAAAAGGGGGCAAATTCGTCTAATTCAACATCATCTTCTAGTAGTGTTGATAATAGATCAAGTGTGATGGAAAGTAGTTTAAATTTAAGTTCAGATACTTCAGAAAATAATTCAATCGCCGAATCGAGTTCAAAAGTTAGTTCGACTGTGTCAAAACCTAGTTCCTCTGCATCAAAACCTAGTAGCACATTGACAAGCGACACTGAAACAACAATAAGCAAATCAGCTTGGAATCTTGTCCTACTTAACCGTGACAACTCAATAAGCAAAGATATGCAAATGCAAAAAAAACAGTTTGGCTCTCAATGGATTGACTCACGTGTTGCTCCTGCATATCAAAATATGTGTGATGCGGCAAAAGCAGAGGGTATCACATTATTCTTACGGTCAGGGTACCGCTCAATTAGTACACAGCGAGTTAACTATGAAGCAGATATTAGCAGGAATATCAACAAGGGTTATACTAGGGAGCAAGCTATTCTTGAAACTGAAAAATATTACGCTCGTCCGGGGCAAAGCGAACATCATACTGGGCTTGCATTAGATATTTTATCCGCAGAATATCAAAGAGACGTCTATACACTAAGTGAAAAGTTTGCTGATACTGATGCATATAAATGGTTAATTAAAAATTGCGCAAATTATGGCTTTATACTTCGTTATCCTGCCGATAAGGTTGATGTTACAAAGATAAACTATGAGCCATGGCATTATCGTTATGTAGGCATTCAACATGCGAAATACATAATGGAAAACAATCTATCTTTAGAAGAATACTTAAAATAACCGTTATTCATATAATAAAATAAGCTACAAACTTTCCACATAGGGATGTTTGTAGCTTCTTTTATTATTATCTTATATCTTTTTCATAGCTAGAGCATACATATACCAAGTTGCGTGAGGAATCCACTGTTCAGCCCAACGCCAGTTATCAACAATTTCATCATTAGGATTCATTATAAACTCAATACCATGTTTTTCATCATGAAGCCCTGCTGTAATTCCATTAACAATGCCACCAGGACAGTGTATAAAGTCTTTTCTGCAATTGAAAAAATATTCATTTGTATTTCTTCCAGCACCCTCCATCATACAGCTATCATATGGATTAAGTCCAAGTACCCAGTTAATTTGATTATCTGCATATCTATTAAGCTCAGATTTAAATTTTTCATCATTAGTATGATATGTCATATAGCGTGCAGCAGTTGAAAGGGATGCAATTCTTGCGTTTTCACCTTGCCACCAAGGTGAAGTCTCAACATCATGCGGATAGAAAAATCGTGTTTCAATATTTCCACTACCATCTTGAATTAACTGACGTGCATATCCAAATGGGTTGTTTTTTTCGTTTGTTACATAAATTTCATGTCGCATAAGTTTAGTCACAATATCTAATACTTTTGTACGTTGTTCTTCATCAATTTCAATGTTGTAATAGTTTAATAAGTTCACCATAGGCATTCCTGCATCTGCCGCATGGAAAAATGGTCGTTGTGTACCATCTACGCTTAAATACCCCATATTATCATCAACAGCAATATATTTAGCAATTATTCTATTTGACATTTCCTTTGCACGACGCATATAATCCCACTCACGAGTTGTTTTGTAAAGTTCTACTAGTGCGTCAAGACAGCAATATTCATCGACTAAATTCCATTTACCATCATTTGTGTAACGCTCATTATTTTCTTGAAGATATTCATAAGCTTTAATTGCCGCTTGAATATATTCTTCTTTTTTATAATCACTTGGGTAGGTAGTTCTTGCGGCATAAGCTAGTGTTGCAACCGCGTAACCTCCGCCTGAACGAAATGAAGTTTCATAATTTTCATCTTTAATTTCATCAAAGCCTTCTGTTACTCCTCCACCTTTACGTGTTTTAGGTTGTCTATATTGGAAACTAAGTCCCCTTGTTGTGTTTACTGGTCTAAACGCCTCTGCTCTTCCCTTTGAAATGAAAAACGAACCTGATGGAGCTCTCATTCTCATAATAAAATCCGCACCATACATTGCTTCATCAAGCATCCGTCGTTTTAGCATAGTGTAATAAGGATGTTTTGATTCCTCCAATAAGTCATTTATCTTAAAGAAAGCATATGCAGAAAATGCAGCTTGTTGTGGGTTGAAATATGATGTATGTGAAAGATGAGAAAGATGTATACCATAGTCACCTGTTGCGTCAAACCAGCCGCCTCTAACATCAAAACTTCCTTCACGTTCGCCCTTAAATGGCAGTGAACGTTCTGCCGCCTCAAACTCTCCAGTTGGACGTTGTGCTTTAAAATAATATGCAGCAGAAGATAATGTCTTATATTCAAGCAAATTTTGCTCAATTTTGAATGGAAATGATTTGTATTCCTTATCATTTGCTTTAACTAAAATATAATACTCTCCGTTTGCAGTTAGTTCATCAAAACTAATTGTATAATAAAATCCAGTATCCCACTTATCTACCTTGCCGTTTTCTGATAGCGTGCCTCTAAGCACAACTTCATCATTTGAAACCTTAATAACTGAAAAGTTTTCAGGCTTAATATTTTCCTCGCCCTGAAAAATAGCTGTTTTAGTGCTGTTAGTATCATATCCGATATGATTAGTTAAAATCTTCACCATAATTTCACCATTCTCCTTTTTCAAATTAGTATTTAGATAGTTTGCTGTGCATTAACTGCTTTTTTAAAAGTAAGTTTGAAAAGTAAAGCCCCACTTAGCATTACAAACCCACCTACAATTAAAACATTTTTCACACCATAATGGTCACTTAAAACTCCACCAATTGGTGCAAAAATGATACGGGAAAAAATTGTTGCCAAAATTGCATTCAAAGACTGTGCGGTGGCACGCATTCCCTTTGGAACCTTATCATTTATGTACTTAATCAAGCAATAACTAAATCCAACATAGCCGCAACCACTTAATAGATTAACACCCAGTATCATATAATGATTTGTTACAAAGAAAAGTAAAATCCATCGAGTTGCTGTTGCAAGTCCCGCAAACATCATAACCCTTTCTACGCCAAACTTTTTTTCAATTTTATATGCAAACCAGAAGAAAGGAACCTCTGACATTGCCGAAACAAATGAAAGCATCCCTACCATTTGGGAACTTGCACCTAAAACCTTATTAAAGTAAACGGGATAAAATTGAAAGTAAAAAGATGTACCCATAAAGTACAATATATTAAAAATTAACATACAAAGTAACGGCTTATCTTTTAGCAAATTCGAATATTTAATTTTTTCGTGCTTATTTCTATGTCCTTCAACTCGAGGTAGCAAAAAGTACATTCCACCTACTATAAAAAAGAACACGGACATCATCCAAAATATACTACTATAATTATTGCCGATTACAAATCCAACAATCATTGCACATACTGCATAACCTAATGTTCCGCCTAGTCGTATATGTCCAAAATCCCACTTACTATGTTCCAACAATTCTAAAGTGTAATTATCTTGAAGAGAAAATGCAGGGGTGAAAAACACAGAAAACATCATTACACAAATTGAAAACCAAAGCGTTGTTTTAAACATATAAAATGACAAACAGACTAAAGCAGTTGTAATTAATAAAATTCCTATAATACGATTCTTACTTTTAGATTTATCACTAATAATTCCCCATAATGGCTGAATTAACACTAATATAATTGTTGATGCTGATTGTACTCCTCCAATAAGAGTCATACTAAACCCAGCATCTGTTAAGAAAAGATTTAGATATGTATTATACATTGCCTGTCCTGCATAAAAAATAATATATATTAAAAATATATTTATTGGAAATTTATCCGATTTCATTCATACCTCCATTAATATTAGTGTTTCATATGTACAATGTTTCAAATTTGCCAATTCACTATTTTATTAAAGATTATCATGAATAATAATTAATGTCAACAACATTTGTTAATAAACCTTACTATTATTTTAAAAAAATAATTGTATCTTTACAATGTATATGTTACACTAAATTATGTGGTTGAATTTTGTTAAATTTATACTGATAATAGATTATTTATTAGAAAGAAGATTAAAAATGAAAATAAGTGATATTGATAATAATTTTAAAATAAACTCATCTATTTTTAAAGAGGATAATAACCTTATATTTATGGATTGTCGTAGTCAACCCTTTGAATTAACAGGCCTTGCAGATGACAATGAAGGAAGATTTATTAGGCTGCCTTGGG
>DAMDCT010000009.1:46552-49425 GCA_032091455.1 Oscillospiraceae bacterium
TTCGTCCTACACATCTGGTGCAAGACTTCGTTTTCGCACAAACAGCTCATGTATTGCATTATGTGCAACTGTTCCATCAGTTGATTTAATGAGTCACATGCCTTTAACTGGTTCATCAGGTTTTGATGTGTATGCAGGTAAAACATTTGAGATGTTTTTAGCGCCACCAGATTTAACTACCTTACAATTTGAAAAATTAGGGGATTTTTATTCTCCCACAGACAGCGAGGGCTTTAGAGATATTACAATTAATTTCCCGCTGTATAACCAAGTTACAAGCCTAGTTGTTGGTCTTGAAAAAGATAGAGTTGTGCTACCACCTAAGAAAACAAAATTCGGTGCTGTTGTATTTTATGGTTCATCCGTTACTCAAGGTGGTGTTGCATCAAGGCCAGGAAATAACTATCCAAATATTCTTTCAAAAAATCTTGATTTTGAACTTATTAACCTTGGTTTTTCTGGAAATGCTTTTGGTGATTCAGAAATAGTTGATTATATAGCTTCTATACCAATGGCGGCTTATGTAATGGATTATGATTTCAATGCGCGTTCACCGGAAGAACTACAAGCCACTCATGAACCAATGTACCGCAAAATTCGTGAAAAGCAACCAAGTGTTCCAATAATATTGGTAACAAATCCTGTTCCGGATTTGGGCGGAAGATTAGATAAATTTAAAATTCGTTATAAAATAATATGTGATACTTATAATAAAGCAATTTCTGAAGGGGATAAAAATATTAAGTTTATTAATGGTATGACTCTTTTAGGAGATACTGAGCGTGATACCTGTACCGTTGATAGCATTCATCCAAACGATTTAGGCTTTTTCAGAATGGCACAAACAATCTATCCTATTCTTAAAGAAGTTTTAGAAAGCAAATAGACATAGCATCTTAATTATATTGTCATATTAACATGAATAATAAGTGTTTTAAACTTTTTTTCAAGTTTTATTGAAAAATGTATTGACAATATGATTAAGATATTATATAATGATAAAGCTGTTTGATGACGCGAACACATTTAAAGGACATATAGTTAAGCTTTTAAAGGGTACATTGTGTTTGGAATTTCATTGTACCATACGTCAACGATCGGGGCGTAGCTCAGTTTGGTAGAGTGCTTGGTTTGGGACCAAGATGCCGCAGGTTCAAGTCCTGTCGCCCCGACCATTATTTAAAATAATGGTTGACAAGTTAATACACTTTATGCTATAATCATTTAGCGTTAAGTTATTAGCTGGTGTAGCTCAGTTGGTAGAGCAGCTGATTTGTAATCAGCAGGTCGGGGGTTCAAATCCGTCCACCAGCTCCAGCATTGTAGTTATCGACAAACGTCGGTAACTACAATTATATTAGGGAGATTTCCCGAGCGGCCAAAGGGGGCAGACTGTAAATCTGTTGCTTTCAGCTTCGATGGTTCGAATCCATCATCTCCCACCACGAAAACCGAGTAACAATTGTTACTCGGTTTTTTGTTGTGTATTGACTTATAAAATGTAATGTCTTTGTGAAGTAATTAGATTTTATAAGTCAAATCATTAGTCTAATCTTGCAATCATTTCGTCTTGTAGTTCCTTTGGTAAATCTACAAAGTGGGCAGATACACCCCAAAGTCTTACAATTAAATCTTTATACTTTTCCGGTTCTAGTCGAGCCTTCTTTAAATCGTCAATATCCATCACATTAGGTTGATGTTGCAACCCTCCAATGTGAAAATAAGATTTAATAAGGTTTTCTAAAATTTCGCTACCTTTATTTCCTTTAAATGTTGAAGCAAAATAAGAAATCATTACGCAAAAATTCCATTGTACATATTCATAATCAATTTTCGCAGCAGATTTTAATGCCGCAGTTGGTCCATTTTTCATTGTCCCACTTTCCGGGGTTAAAGTTACTGCAACAGGGGATCCTTGTTTTCTGCCTTCCGGGGTCGCCATTAATGCACTCCCCGTTGGAACTGGATGAGGTTGATGAATTCCTGCAAGATGTACCCCACCAGATTCAGTTTTGTATTTTGATATTTCGTTACAACAATACTCAAGAATATCTTTTGCTATTAAATCAATATAATCGTCATCGTTTCCCCACTTTGGTGCATTCCATAATTCATTTCGCATTATTTCTCCATCAAAGCCTCCAAAGTTATTCTCACATGCTTTATAAACCTCAGACAATTTATATTTTTTTAAGTCAAACACATATTTCTTAATAGCTGCAAGTGAATTAATCCCTTCTGTCGGACAACCAATAAATGCGCCCTTGTGCTTCACTGGATAGCATTCTAGTGTCATATCTGTAGCCGACTCTATACTACCGTGAAATAAGGGGGATAGAATTGGTAGCGGACACATAAGAGAACGTCCTCCAAGATTTGATGAAATTTTATTATTTTTTAGTTCGTTAAAATAGAATTGTTTATTCCCACTTTTATATTCTAAAAAAGCTTTATGTGTATGATTAAAATCTTCAATTTTTGCTCTTATTACTTCTTTTAGCTCTTCTTTAAATTGCGTGATAAACTCATTATAAGTCAAATTATCTTTTGCATTAGATATGAAATCCATTAATGTATCAACTAAAGAAATTTCACCTGAACAGTAAAAATCGCCTTTTCCAGCAATTGTTATATCTTGGCATAAATCAAAGCTGTAATCTCGAGCATATTTTTCTTCCACTCCTGCTTTTATCAAACTTTTTATAAACAAATCATCATTGTAATATGATATGAAATTAAGACCTTTTACTGAAAGTTCAGTTGCCTTTCTAATTAATTCAGGAGGGTTTTTGCTGTTAATTCTAATACTTAATTCTGGCTCTGGAAGTGCAGTTTTCTCAACCCCATTTAGTATCATAAAAGTAACTGGGTTA
>DAMDCT010000010.1:0-6221 GCA_032091455.1 Oscillospiraceae bacterium
TAGTAATATTACCTCTTACTTTAGAAAGGCTAAGTGCACCTGTTCTAATTCCGTCTGATACGGTTAGTATTTCTCTTGTCATAGTATCACAATACTTATTTAACTTTTCTAAATTCTCACGTTGATCTTTAGTAATTGAAGACCCTTTAGCAAATGACTTTGAAAGGCTAACGCAATAATCACCTACTTGAGATAATAGTTTGTTGGTGTTTTGTAAATTAAGATTTTGAGTATATTGGGTTAGATCATTAATACTCTTCATATACTGATACTCAAGTGCACGCCTTGACCTAGTTGCATCCATTGCATAATTGTATATTAATATTGTGGATACCAGTATAATTGCAAGTCCAAAGCTAATAATTCTTATTAAAGTACGTTTTGTTATGCTGAAAGTCATGACTAAAACCTCCGATTAATTTGTTATAAGATATTAGGAATTAAATTTGAGAATTAAATCTATTTTTCCAGTTTTAATAAGTAATATACCACAATATGCTGTTCTTTTTATTTCAAACGCTAGAATTTTATGAATTCTTAGTGTATAATAAAAGTTTAGAATAGGTGATACTCATTTTATTTTAAATGAACTTGAATTATTTTATAAAAAACTATGATTTATGCGGTTTTATATAAATTAAATAATCGCCATTTAAAATGTGATTAGTATGAGGAGCGTATAAATGGAAATTTACTTAGATAACAGTGCAACAACAAAGCCATGTAAGGAATCAATAGAAGCTTGCATTATGGCAATGGAAAGTGAATATGGGAATCCATCATCACTACACAAACGGGGTTTTCATGCGGAACAGCTACTTACTTTTGCTAAAAAGGAAATTGGAAAAGCATTAAATTGTGAAGCGAACGAAATTATATTTACATCCGGTGCGACAGAATCCAATAATCTTGCTGTAATTGGAAGTGTAACTGTAAATAAACGCAAAGGAAATAAGATTATTACAACTTCAATTGAACATCCTTCTGTAAAAGAGGCTATGAATTATCTTGAAAAGCAAGGATATATAATACAAGAAATTATGCCAAATGAGAGAGGAGAATACTCAGAACTCGACTTTTTTAATGCGGTGGATGAAAGAACAGTTTTAGTTAGTTGTATGTTGGTGAATAATGAAACAGGTCTTATTTTACCAGTAGAGAAAATAGCAAAGGTAGTGAAAAAGAAAAATCCAACAACAGTTGTTCATGTTGATGCTGTTCAAGGATTTTTAAAGATACCAATTAAGTTAAAAGGAAGTAGTATTGATCTTCTAAGTGTGAGTGGACATAAGGTATATGCACCAAAGGGCATTGGCGCACTTTATGTTAAAAGAGGTGTAAGACTTATATCTCAAACTTATGGTGGACATCAACAAAATGGAATACGTTCAGGCACAGAGCCAACCCCACTAATTGCAGCATTTGGGGCAGCAGTAAAATGCCAAAGAGAAAAGATTTTAGACAACGCGCAACATTATCAACAGTTGAAAGCTTATCTTGTTGAAAAGTTAAAAGGAATTGATAGTGTCACAATAAATAGCAGTACAAGCTGTGCACCGCATATTTTAAATATTTCAATAAAGGACATACGTTCTGAAGTTTTACTTCATTTTTTAGAGCAATATGACATATATGTTTCAAGTGGTTCAGCATGTGCAAGGGGAAAGAGTAGTTATGTTTTATCTGCATTTGGTTTAGATAAGCAAACATCTGATACGGCAATAAGAATTAGTTTTGGAATTGACACAACGATAGAACAGTTAGATGTGTTTATTGAAAAACTGCAAGAGGGAATAAATACACTGGCGAAAATAAGATAGATATTTTATATCAATAAAGGGAGAATATATGAACGAAATAATACTGGTTAAGAACGGGGAAATTGCATTAAAGGGATTAAATAGAGGATCATTCGAGGATGTACTAATAAGAAATATTAAGTGGCGTTTAAAAAATGTTGGTAAATTCAATATAAAGAAAGCACAATCTACAATATATATAGCACCTTCATCATCAGATATTGATTTAGATGAAGCGTGCGACCAACTAAAAAAAGTGTTTGGAATTGCGGCATTTTCAAGAGCTCTTGTAACAAAAAAAGATCTTGATGTTATTAAAGCAGATGCTGTTGAGTATTTAAAAGATGTATTGCCATATGCAAAGACATTTAAGGTTGTAGCCAAAAGGGCAGACAAAACATTCCCATATAAATCACCAGAGTTGCAACAAGAACTTGGAGGAGTTTTGCTAGAGGCTTATCCTACTTTAAAAGTTGATGTGCATAATCCAGAGATTACAGTTACTGTTGAAATTCGTGAAACCTCAGCTTATGTTCATGCTAAGGTTATTCAAGGGGCTGGAGGAATGCCTGTAAGCTCAAGCGGTGAAGCAATGTTACTTGTATCAGGCGGAATTGATAGCCCAGTTGCAGGATATATGATGGCAAGACGTGGACTGAAAATCAGTGCAATGCATTTTGTAAGCCCACCATATACAAGTGATAGAGCATTACAAAAAGTAGAAACATTATGTGAAAAACTTTCTGATTATGTTGGAGATATTAATTTTTATTGTGTCCCTTTTACAAAGCTTCAAGAGGCAATTAGAGATAATTGTCCAGAGGAACTTTTTACAATTATAATGCGCAGATTGATGATGATTATTGCAATAAGAGTTTCTGAGAGAGAAAAAATACCGGCACTTATAACAGGGGAAAGTTTAGGGCAGGTTGCAAGTCAAACGGTATATGCAATTGCTTCAACTAATGCCGCATCAGATAGACCAGTATTTAGACCACTTATCGGAATGGACAAAAAAGATATAGTAACCATTGCAAGACAAATTGATACATTTGAAACTTCTATTTTGCCATATGAGGATTGTTGTACTGTTTTTACTCCAAAACGACCTAAAACACGACCAACACTAAAATATGTTGAGGATTCGCAAGCACTGTTTGATTTTGAACCGCTTTTAAATGAAGCAATTGAGAATACAGCAATAAAGACAATTAAGATGGAAGTTTAGATTAAAATATTCAAAGGGGAAATATTTATGCTAAATGAATTGGCGGAAGATGTAGTTTTGAAACTTTTTGCAAAGGGATTAAAGATTGCAACTGCTGAAAGTTGCACAGGCGGAATGCTTGCTCAATATATAACCTCAGTTAACGGGTCATCAAATGTATTTGAGTGTGGGATTGTTTCATATGCAAATAGAATAAAAGAGCAGGAGCTATTTGTAAGTCATGAATCTTTGCAAAAATATGGTGCAGTAAGTGAGCAGGTTTGCGTTGAGATGGCAAAAGGCGTATTGAAAAAAGCTGAAGCAGATATAGGTGTAGCTATTACTGGTATTGCAGGTCCTACTGGTGGGACAAGGAAAAAGCCTGTTGGAACAGTTCATATTGTAGTTTATGCACAAGATAAAGTTAATCATAAGCTTCTAAAACTAAGTGGTGGCAGGAAAGACATAAGAGAACAAACGACGAAACAGGTGCTTAATTTAGTCAAAGAAATAATTGACACTTTGTCACAAAAAGAGTTATAATAACAGATAGTTACAGCTGATTAGTGTGTACATCTTAAATTAATAGAACGATTGAAAGGAATAAAATATAAAAATAGACATAAGGAAATAAGGGGATACGTTAAATTAGTTTAAATTTGATTTATGAGTTAGATTTAAACATAGTGAATGACAAAATTAGTTGAAAAACATGACAGATAGGATGATTTACGTATGAAAATGACAAGTAAGGTAAGCATATGGGAGAAAATTTTTATTTTTTTAATTCCACAAAAAAAAGATAGTAAAAGCATAATCGTTAGAAAGATATGCTTTTTAGTTGGTATCGTTGCACTATTAACTGTAATTGTTGCATGTATTATTCAAATTTTCAGTTTTAAAAGTGTTGAGGTTATAAACGATCCAAAACATCATCTTGCGTCACAAGCTGTTGCAAGTAGTTTAGTTTCATCGCAGATAAGCGCTGATACTAGTTCAAAAGTTAGTAGTGAGGTTAGCTCAAAGGTAAGCTCAGAAGTATCGTCAAAGGTTAGTAGTGAGGCAAACGCTCAGGTTAGCAGCAATTCTACTTCAAGCAAACCAGCAGTAAAGCAACAAACTAAACCAACTACTGTGGATACTAGTGATTTTCTTCCAAAGTTTCAAGAATGGTATAAAAAAAATCCAGATATAAAAGGACACCTAGTTATACCTTTAACAAATGTTAATTATCCAGTAACACAAGGGAAAAACAACACTTTTTATTTAAATCACAATGAATATAAAGCAAGTTATTGTTGGGGTATTCCTTACATGGATTATCGTGTCAAAATCGGTAAGGATGGAAACAACAGCAAAAACATTATGATGTATGGTCATGGTGATGATAAACGGGGATTGATGCTATCAAATATGAAAAAATATCGTGATGTTAATTTTTATAAAGAGCATCCAGTAATTCAATTCGATACTTTATATGATGAAAACCAATGGAAAGTTATCACGATGTTCAAAGAAGACACAAATCCAAAACGAGGATCAAAGATTTTTGAGTTTTGGAATAGTATTAATTTAAATACGGAAAGTGCATTTAATGCGTATATTTCAGCCGTAAAACAAAGAGCATTTTTCACATCCACAGTTGATGTGGACCCAAGTGACCAGTTAATTTCTATTCAAGTTTGTGAAAACACAAACATTAGTAATTACAACAGACTTGTTTTGGTTTGCAGACGTGTAAGAGATGGCGAAGAGGCAACTGTTGATACAAGTGAAGCTAAGCAAAACGAGCAGAAATAAAAAAATTTATAAGATAAAACATTATGGTATAGGGTTATATGATGGATGGAAAAGGGGGCTGCTGAAAAAGATGAAGAAGATTATAGTAAATATAATAGGGTTATTAGTTGCAATTGCTATATTTAGCTCAAGCGTTGTATTTGCAGCTTCCTATATGGGAAAGGTTGAGCCAATAGATACTAAAGCTAATGCAAGCAGTGACTTAGAAAAAGATTTATATCAATCTGATATTTACATAGGAGATCTGTTATTTACACCTTCAAACATTACATCAAGTGTGCCTTCTAGTGATATGCCAATCGAAGTTTCCAGTGAAGTTTCAATTGACATACCTTCATCTAAAGTACCTAGTAAATCTTCATCAAAGCCTAAGCCTAAACCATCGTCAATACCTTCAAGTAAGCCTTCTTCAAATGCGAGTAGTAACATCGTTAGTAGCAATGTTTCTAGTTCTGAGCCACCTGTAGAATCAACTCCAGAAGATGAATTGCTTATGATTTTAAGTGGTGCGGTGCAACGTGAAATAGTTGGTACTAATACAGTTCCAAAACAAAGCTATTATGAGGCGTATAAGGCCCAGGCAGTTGCTTGTAATTCTTATATGGAGTATTATAAGAACCGAACAGGGATATATCCCACAATGTCATATTCAACACCTCATGCAAAAACGATTGAACTTGTTAGATCAGTAATGAGTGAGCATATGTATTATAGTGGAACAGTAATAAATGCATCATATCATGCTGCATCTGGTGGATACACTCAAAGTGCAAGCTACATATGGGGTCAAAATGTTCCATTTCTTCAAGCGGTCGAGAGTCGTTATGATAACTATGATAGTACTTTTACGATTTCTGTTAGTGATGCTATGGACAAGCTGTCTGCAAACGGTATTACTGTAAGTGGTGACCCTTCTAGTTGGTTCGATTTATCAAATGCAACGTTAACCGATGGAGGATTTATAAATACAATATCAATATGTGGAACAGTAGTTAAAGGGAGAACATTAAGGGAAAATATTTTTGGAAGTGCTAATCTTAAAAGCTGTAAAATAACTAATATTGCAGTGTCTGGGGATAACACTATTTTTTCTACAAAAGGGTATGGTCATGGAGCAGGCATGAGTCAGCTTGGAGCACTAGGGTTATCTGCAAATGAGGGATTTAGTTATCAGCAAATACTTAAATATTACTATACTGGAGTATCAATACAATAATTTGGGCGGGTGAAACTTATTTCATTTTAAATGAACTTTTATTATTTTTATAAAAGCTCTGATTTATGTGGTTTTATAAAAATTTAATTTCCACCATTTAAAATGTAATTAGTATGAACACCCGCCTGTATTTCAGTAAAACACATAAAGATAAATTTTTACTGAAAACAAGTTATGCCAATTTTTAGGGGGATTATTA
>DAMDCT010000010.1:6231-18485 GCA_032091455.1 Oscillospiraceae bacterium
TGTCATCTATTTCTTTGCTGATAAAGCCTGCTTCATCAAGTTGTAATATGAGATGTGAGTACTGTTTTTACAGTGATGTAACGAGTTTAAGGGAAATTTCAAATTATGGAATAATGGAAATTTCAACTCTTGAGATAATTGTAAAAAAAGCTTTTTTATATGCAGATCAAATTGCAAGTTTTGGTTTCCAAGGTGGAGAGCCAACTATGGCTGGACTTGATTTTTTTAAAGCTGTTGTAGAATTGCAAAAAAAATATAATGTAAAGCGAATAAAGGTTCAAAATGCTATACAAACGAATGGATTAAACATTAATGATGAGTGGGCGGAGTTTTTGCATAAAAACAACTTTCTCGTTGGCTTGTCACTTGATGGAACAAAGCTAATTCATGATAAGTACCGTGTAGACTGTAATAAAAATGGAACTTTTGACAGAGTGCTAAATGCTGCTAAAATTATGGATAAGTATAAAGTAGAGTATAATATATTATCTACAGTTAATATTGATGTTGCTAATAACATTGAAAAAATATATTACTTTTTCAAAAAACATGGTTTTAATTACCTTCAATTCATTCCATGTTTGGACGAGTTTAGTAGTGATAATGGACCAAAGGGATATTCGTTAACTCCAGAGGCATATGGCGATTTTTTGAAGAAGTTATTTAATCTATGGTATGTAGACATTAATTCAAATAAGCCAATAAGCATTCGCTATTTTGACAATCTAGCTATGATGCTTTATGGTTATCCACCAGAAAGCTGTGGAATGTCTGGAATGTGTAGCTGTTATTATATGATTGAGGCTGATGGAAGTGTGTATCCATGCGACTTTTATGTCACTGATGAATGGCGAATTGGTAATATACTTACTGATGAATTTGATGATATGAGAAGTACAGATACTGCAAAGAAATTTGTAGAAGTTTCAAAACAGGTGGCACAAGAATGTAAAGTTTGCGAACACTATCATATATGTAGGGGTGGTTGCAGACGAAATAGAGAGCCAATCAGCATAGAACATAACAATCTAAACTATCTTTGTCCCGCATTTAAGGCGTTTTTTGACTTTGCCAAGGATGACTTGTTAAAGGTAGCTAAAAAGTTTTTAAAATAAATTAGTATAAGAAGAGGGTATAATATGACAACTATTCAAAAATTCAAGTTTTCAAAGCTTGATTTAAATTGTGGCGAATTAAGTGGGCAAGTTGCGCAGGTCTTTCGGTTCGACAATGGTGTTATGTCTGTTGACATCACAAATCTTGGGGGTGCAATCGTTGCGATTGAAATGCCTGATAATAAAGGTAAAATGGTTGATATTTGTCTTGGGTTTTCCAATGCGAATGATTACGTAAATCAAAGTGCGTACTTTGGAGTAATAGCAGGAAGATATGCAAATAGAATTGCCAAAGGTGAATTTGAGCTTAATGGAACAAAATATTCCCTAGATAAAAATGATGGAGAAAATCATCTGCATGGCGGAAATATTGGTTTTAGCAAAAGATTGTGGGATTATGAAATTATACAGTCAGAAGATACTCCAAAGCTAAAACTTACTTTGGTAAGTGAGGACATGGATGCGGGTTATCCTGGGAAGGTTATTGCACAAGTCACATACAGTCTTGATGATGATAACAGACTTGCTATTGAATATAATGCAACATCTGATAAGGATACAGTTATTAATCTTACAAATCATAGCTATTTTAATCTTAACGGACACAATAAAGGTGATATATTAAGACATAAGCTTTATATAAATGGTGATAAATTTGTGCGTGTAAATAAAGAGTGTATCCCAACAGGCGAAATTGTAGATGTACAGGGAACACCATTTGATTTTACAGCATCCGAAGATATGCACACAATTGGTGAGCGAATAGGCGTTGATAATGAGGATTTGATTAATGGTGGAGGATATGACCATAGTTATGTTATTAACACAGAAGGTACAAATCTTGTGAAAGCGGCTACTTTACAAGAGGATTATACAGGAAGGCAGTTAAACGTATATACAAATAAACCAGCAATGCAATTGTATACAGGGAATGCGCTCGATAAAAAAGAAAAGGGCAAGTACAATTGTAAATATGGTAAGAGAACTGGTGTTTGTTTAGAAACTCAGTTTTATCCAGACTCTCCTAATCAAAAAATCTTTCCAAGTTGTGTATTAAAAGCAGGAGAAAACTACAATTATACAACAGTTTTTGAGTTTAAAGTAATTGAGAAAAAAGAATTAACAGACAATGAATAAACATTACACATTTTTTTCACAAAGGCAGTGGAATTTTTTTAGTTAATATGTTATATTTAATAAGGTGCTTTTTGCAATGTGTTAGGCATATTGCAAAAATACATATTGTATTGGATTTAGTTTACATTAAATAAATAGGAGGGCAAATTAATGATTGAGGTTAAAAATCTCACCAAAAGGTATGGTTCAAAGCTTGCAGTTGATAACGTTAGTTTCACTGTAAATAAAGGTGAAATTTTAGGGTTTCTTGGACCAAATGGTGCAGGAAAATCTACAACGATGAATATTTTGACTGGATATTTGTCAGCAACAGACGGTTGTGCAAAGATTGGAGAAAATGATATTTTGGAAAACCCAATTGAAGCAAAAAAATCAATTGGATATCTCCCAGAACAACCACCATTATACCTTGACATGACGGTTAAGGAATATCTTAATTTTATTTATGATCTTAAAAATGTAAAACTTCCTCGTGAGGCGCATATTAAAGAAGTTTGTTCAGTTGTTAAAATAAATGATGTATATAAACGAACAATTAAAAACCTCTCAAAAGGATATAAACAACGTGTTGGACTAGCACAAGCACTTATAGGAAATCCCGAAGTTTTAGTTCTTGATGAGCCAACAGTTGGACTTGATCCAAAGCAAATTATTGAAATTAGAAATCTTATTAAAGAATTGGGCGAAAAACATACTGTTATTTTATCTTCACACATACTTCCTGAAATTCAAGCAGTTTGCGATAGAGTAATTGTTATTTCAAAAGGAAAGCTTGTTGCTGATGATACTACATTTAACCTTTCAAAAGATTTAAGCGAGGACAGATTTTATACAGCGTTAATTGAAGGTCCTGAGGCAGAAGTATTAAAATCATTAAAGGGTATTACTGGCATGAAAGCTGTTACTCAACTTGGAAAACGTGAAAATGGAGTATATGAATACACATTTGAGGCAGAAGAGAATGTTGATGCTCGTAGAGAAGTGTTTAAGCGCTTGTCTGAAAGAAATTGGCCATTATTAGGATTGCGTTCAAGTGAGCTTACATTAGAAGATATTTTCTTGAAGCTTACAAAGGATAATATAGGGGGTGAAGAATAATGCGTGCAATTTTTAAAAGAGAGTTAAAATCGTATTTTTACTCACCATTAGGTTACGTTTTTTTAGCATTAATTTTTTTCTTTGGAGGACAGTTTTTTTCTGATGTAATCAGGAACAGTTCAACAAAAATTGATTATGTTTTTGGAAGACTAATTCAAATTGTAATTGTTTTTGTACCACTTATCACAATGAGATTGATGAGTGAAGATAAAAAGCTTAAAACAGATCAGCTGCTATTAACAGCACCAGTAAAAATTAGTGGCATTGTTTTGGGTAAATATTTTGCTGCACTCGCAATGTATTTAATCGGAATTTGCTCAACGATAGTATATGTTATAATACTATCAACTTTTACAACTCCAGACTGGAACATATTTTTTGGAAACTTTTTAGCACTAGCTCTTCTTGGTGGTGCAATACTTGCTATTGGTTTATTTATTTCTTCGTTGACAGAAAATCAAATGGTTGCAGGTATCGTAAGTTTTGGAATTATGATGGTTATTCTACTGTTTGATGCAATTTCTGCTAGTGTTCCTATTAAGTTTATTAGCGATATTCTGAAACACTTGTCATTTACAAGCCGTTATCAAGACTTGATTAGCGGTATATTAAATGTATCACACGTAATATTCTTTATTAGTGTCATAGTTGTTTTCAACTTTTTGACAGTTAGAGTATTAGAACGAAAAAGATGGAGCTAGGGGGAGAAGTGTATGAAAATGAACTTTTTTAAAAATCGTCGCTTTAAGCACGGCTCTTTAGCGACAGTTATAACAATAGGCTTTATTGTTGCAATTGTAATAATAAATGTAATAGCAACAATTCTTTTAGAGAGATTTCCATTAAACATTGACCTTACAAAGGATAAACGTTTCGCTCTTACAAAAGACAGTATTACATATATTGAAAAACTTAAAACAGATGTTAAGGTAATCGTTTGTGTAGAGGAGAACCTATTTAAAACAGCTGGCGAGCAATATAAACAAGCATATGAGATAATAAAGAACTATACTAAATATAATAATAATATTAAGCTTGAGTTTGTGGATTTAACTAATAACCCAACATTTGCTCAAAAATATCCTACTGAAAATATTCAGACAGGTGATATTATAATTGAATCTAGTATAAGAACTAAAAAATTCTCATCTTCAGAATTTTTTAGTGTTCAACAAACTGAGCAGGGACAACAACAATATAGTTCTCAAGCAGAGCAATTGATGACTAGTTCAATTATGTATGTTGTTGACAAAGAACCTGTAACAGTTTCCTTGCTTTCTGGACAAGATAATGCCGATGTAAGCGGATATATTAACTTGCTTGAGAAAAATAACTATATGGTGAAAACCCAAAACTTATTGACTGAAGACATTAATAAAGATGCGGCTTTTGTAATCCTTGCTGCTCCAAAAACAGATATCAATGCTGCTCAAGTTAAAAAGCTAAATGAATATTTAGACAATGATGGAAAGTTCGGAAAATCTTTAATATTTGTGTCATCATATGAAAGTCCTGTTGGTCCTGTATTGAAAAACTTTTTAGCAGAATGGGGCATGGATGTTTCCCCTGATGTAATTTATGAAACAAACAGTTCGAATGTAGCATATAATAATAATTACTATATGGTAAACAAAGTAACTGATCAGGATCTCGAAGCAAAATTAAAGAATAAAAATATTCCTATAGTATCAAGCTTTGCAAATCCTGTTGTAGCGTTGTTTGATAAAAAAGATAACAGGAGAACAACTATTTTATCTGCCACTAGTGATACAACAGTCTTAGTACCAACTGATGCAACTAAGGATTTTGACCCTAGTAAGCAAAAACAAAGCTCTCACAATACAATTGTAAAAGGAACTAGAGAAAAATATATTGGTTCTGAATTAAAACAATCAACCGTTATAGCTTTGGGATCAAATACCATGATTAATACAGATTTCATAGCAAATGCTCAGATTAATAATGGTGATATGATGATTACATTAACAAATGATATTACTAAAAAGGAAGATGCAGTTAAAATTCTTCCTATAGAATTTAATCAGGAAACAATAACAATTTCCAAAGGACAGGTTACAGCATATACTTTAGTATTTGTATTTATTATTCCAATTGCTGTAATAATTATGGCTGTTGTTATATGGTTGCGTAGGAGGCATTTATGAGTAAAAAAGTCAAAACAATTATTTTCGGCTCAGCTGTTATTCTATTGTTAGTAGCCATACTTGTTGTTTTGCAGCTTACAAAGGAAAAGCCAAACCCAGATGCAGGAATTTCAGATGTTTCAAAAGACTTTGTAACTTTAATTAAAGAGGATCAAAATGCGTTGCAACAGTTAAGCATCAAAAATATTAAAGATGAGTATGTTATAAAGCTTCAAGGCGAAAATAAATTGGGCATCGATAGTTTAATGGATTTTAAGCAAACAGATTATTTGTACTTAGAAACGGCTGCAATGGCATCTAATGTTGTTGCTACTGAGGTTGTCGAAGAAAACTGCACTAATTTAGCAAAGTTTGGATTGGATAAGCCATCATTAGTTTTCCAGACTAAATTTAAAGATAACAAAACATATAGTATAAGTGCTGGTGCAATTTCTTCCGATAAAAAAGTTAGATATGCTTGTGAAACAGGAAAAAATACAGTATATGCCTTTTCTTCAAATACTTTTACAAACTTTGATTTTGATAGATATGAATATCTTGATAAAGTAGTAATACCTGGATTCGAGTCTGATAAAGTGCAAGATATACCAATTATCGATTCTATGAGCGTATCAAGACCAGACCTTGAAAAACCAATAATACTCGAGAAGTTTAAAGAGGGCGAACTTGGAGAAAACGCTGGAATGCAATCAAATGTTAAAATGGTAAGCCCACTAGAATCATTAATAAGTGAAACTCCTACCCAAACATATATATTTGGTAACTTTGGTATATTGGCTAAATCTATAGTGAAAGCAAAGCCTACAGAGCAAGAACTAAAAGACTATGGTTTTGATAAGCCGACTTCTGTTTTTGAGATTAAATATAATCAAACATCTTCTGTGAAAATCACTACAGGTAAGCGAGTTGAAAGCACTAATGATACTGGTGAAAAAACTGTAACGTATTTTGCAATGCGAGATGGTATTAATCAAGTTTATGTAGTTAATGCTGATGACATGAAGTGGATGGAAATGCAGCCCAAAGATTTAATTTCACCTATTGCGGTATTACCAAACATATTGGATATAAGCTCCATTGACATCAAGCTTGCCAATAAAGATCATAAGCTAACATATACGAAAGGCGAAGACAAAAAGGATGTCAAATCTATAACAGCAACTTTTGATAATAAAAAAGTAGAGTTAGACAATGCAAAGAAATATTTACAACTTTTATACGATACTTCAATACAAGATTTATCAAAACTCACACCTCCAGCAAATCCAACAGCTTCTTTAAAATATAATTATACAAATGGAAAAACCGATTTGATAGATATTTATGTTCTCGAGGATCGTACATGCATAATTACTATAAACAAGAAGAATGTATTTAAGGGACGTGCAGCTTATGTAGATAAGCTTATAAAAGAAACTGATAATTTGAGTAATGGTAAAATAGTTGATACTGACTGGTAGATAAAAGCATATTAAAAAGCAAGTACCTAACATTGATTTAAAATGTTAGGTACTTGCTTTTGGCAAAATATATAATATAAAAGATATTATGTTTAGTCTAGCGGTTTTCTTGTCAGCCATTTGCCGTTAGTAAAGTCAGGTATGGAAACTGGTTGACCTCCCATAGCAATTGATTGCTCAGATAATAAGGAGATTATTAACCAAGATGCCATGTCATATATGTCAATTGGTAATGGCTTATCATTTTTAATAGCATTAAAAAATTCAGTGAAAACTAGCCAGTCCATACCGTCATGTCCACCTTTAACGCCCTCAGCTAAGTATTTCTTCCACATTGGGTGGTCATATTTTTCTCTGTAGTTTTCAACGTTGTTCCATTGGTCTTTCCAGTTGAAATCATATTTGTTGTGCTCGCCATCAATAAATATTGAACGGTTGTCCTCCATGTACATACCCTTTGTTCCTTGCACCTTAAAGCCCCTAGAATAAGCACGAGGAAGTGTTGTATCAAGAGTTAGTGTAATTGTCTGCCCAAGAGCGCATTTGATTACAGTGGTCACCACATCGCCTTGCGCAAACTCCCATGAATTTAAAGCATTGTCATCTGGCTTTTTATCTAGTATGTACTGATGTAATCCTGCTGACTTTGAAGCTGTAGAAGTTAAGGATAACATTCTATTACTTCTATTTATATTTAAAACTTGAGCAATAGGACCTAATTCATGAGTAGGATAGTTTTCACAGTTGTGGTTCATGTAGTTATCAAGCCTGTAGTGTCTGTTTTCTCTTCCGAAGGAGATTTCTTCTCTAAGGTCATGATGATAGCCACCACCACAGTGAATAACATCGCCAAACACACCTTGCTTAACCATGTTCATTACCATCATTTCGTCACGTCCATAACAACAATTCTCCATAAGCATACAAGGCACACCAGTGCGCTCAGAAGTTTTTACAAGCTCCCAGCATTCTTCAAGAGAATAAGCTCCGCTTACATCACTTGCAACGCTAATTCCAGCATTCATACCTGCAATAGCAATTTCTAAATGAGTTTGCCATGATGTTGCTATATAGATTGCATCAAGCTCTTTAAGTTGTAAAAGCTCTTTATAATCTAAAAACATCTTTGCATCGTTACCGTTTTTCTCATTAATTAACTTAATGGCATTTAAGCATCTGTCCTCATAGCAATCACAAACTGCTATAACATTAATATCTTCCATTGGAAGAATTACTTGTTCAAGAATTGCTGTTCCACGTCCGCCGACTCCTATGATACCGATTTTTAATTGTTTTTTCATATACAAACCTCCAGTAATTTTTAATGCAAATTATAAATCACAAGAATAGAGATTTTAACAAGAGCTATTCTTGTATCATTCTACACTATAATATACTATAAAATGATATAATTTACAATGGGCTATTGTAGAGTTTATTATATGTATTGTTGTATTTTTATGCAAAAGAAAAGCAACTAAATAACCTTGTGTAGGAGTATTTAGTTGCTGTATTATTCTTATATGTAATTTTAATGAGCTGTCTTTTTTGAAAGAAAAAATATTGTTGAAAAGCCGATACAAAATGTAATTGGACAGATAACCCACTCAATTCCAATAGGAACACCTGGGAATACATCAAGTATAGAGCCCAACAAAAAGCCAATTATAATCATATATGTCGCTTGAGTGTGCTTTTCCATTGCGGATTCAATTACTTTGGCAGAGCCACAAACACCGACTATTCCGCCAATCATCAATGGAATTAAGTAAATTATATTTAAGTCTTGAATTGCTTTCATGGTTGGCTCATACATACCAAAAAGCAATAGCATGTATGAAACACTTATTCCCGGAAGTACAAGTGCAATAGCGCATATTATACCAGCAACTATAAGCATAACTATACTGAATACATTGTTATTTACATCAAATTTAAACAAGTTTTTTGGTATGAGCGCCATTAGTAATACGAGCAAAAATCCAATTGCAGGATATGTAAAATGATATACAGCCGGTTTCTTGATGTTTGCCTTTTTATACAACATTGGTACACTTCCCATTATTGCACCTAAAAATAAAAACATCATTGGCATTCTATATGTAGTTGTAACATATAAAATTGCTTTTGAAAAAAGGAATATACCGATAATTCCACCAAGTGCAAAAGTGGATAATATAAATAAATTTTTCTTTATATCCTTGAAAAAAGAGCTTACTCCAGATATTAATTCATCGTAAATATCTAAAATAATTGCCATTGTGCCACCACTGACACCTGGGATTAGCATTGAAGCACCAACACCAACGCCTTTAAGCATGTTCATTATTAATTTTCTAACCATCTTTATTCTCCAATAGAGTATACCTGTCCTTAATCAGCTTATATATTACTTACTTTCCAAAAATAAGCAACAACTCTCTTAATATCTTGCCTGCGTCAGCCGTTGAAACACCACTTTGATCATAAACAGGGGAAAGTTCATTAACATCAAATCCAACTATGTTTAAATCGCTTAGAGAAAGGCAAGCATTTAATAATTGACTAAAAGTAACACCACCAGCCTCAGGCGTTCCAGTTCCAGGGAAAATTGATGGGTCAAGCACATCAAGGTCAATAGATAGGTAAATTGGTTTGCCTTTAAGAGTTTCAACAATATTATCTAATCCAGTAAAATCAAATTTATTTGTGAATACGTGATTTTTCCCCCATGTAAATTCTTCTTTATCACCAGAACGAATTCCAAATTGAAAGATTTTATTGTCGCCAACAAGTTCCCAACAACGATGCATTACAGTTGCATGAGAAAGTGTTTCACCTAGATAGTCTTGTCTTAAATCAGCATGAGCATCAAAATGAATGATGTGTAAATCAGCATGCTTTTTTGCAACAGCACGGACAGTGCCTAATGTTACTAAATGTTCGCCACCAATCATACAAGGTATTTTATTATCATCTAGTATTTGTTTTGTAAATTCCTCAATTTGAGAAAGTGCTTTATCAGCATTACCAAAGCACAATTCTAAATCGCCACCATCAAAAACAGAAATATCTTCTAAATCCTTGTCTTGATAAGGACTATAAGTTTCAATTCCAAATGATTCGTTGCGCATTACCTTGCTTGCAAAACGAGTTCCGGGGCGATATGAAGTTGTAGAGTCAAATGGTGCGCCGAAAATTACAATACTAGAATCAACATAATCAGCTTCACAGCCAATAAAGGTTTGTATATTTTTATTCATCAGCATTCACCATTATTTCCGGCTTTACTAGCAAATCCGGATTTGTAAGCAAATCTTTAACATAGTTAGGGATTGCAAAGCATCCTCTATGCAAATCAGTGTTATAATATTTGGTTTTTAGTCCAAGAAGATTCCAAGCATCAACATCAACATCAGTCAAAGGATTATATTTTTTTGATGCAAACCCAAATAGCCAATGACCTGATGGGTAAGTTGGGATGTGTGCTTGATATACATGAACGATAGGGAAGTACTCCTCTATTCTCTTGTGTGCCCTTTTCATTGACTTTGCATAGTTGTCATAGTAAGGACTTTCGTGCTGATTAACAAGAATACCATCAGCATTTAAAGCCTTAAAGCAGTTTCCGTAAAATTCTTTTGTAAAAAGACCTTCACCAGGGCCAAATGGATCGGTTGAGTCGACAATAATTAAATCATACTCATTTTCTTTATTCCGGACAAATCTTAACCCATCTTCGTAAAATATATTTACACGCTCATCATCTAATTTACAAGCAGTCTGTTGAAAATGTTCCTTGCAAACAGTTACAACTGCTTCATCAATTTCAACCATGTCAATTTGTTCAATAGTTTTATAACGAGTAAGTTCTCTTATTGTTCCACCATCACCAGCGCCGATTACTAAAACCTTTTTTATATTAGGATTAGTTGCCATTGGCACGTGTACTATCATGTCATGATAGATAAATTCATCTTTTTCGGTTACCATCATAAGACCATCAAGTGTGAAGAATTTACCGAATTCTTTAGATTCAAATACGTCAATTCGTTGAAACTTGCTTTGTCCTTGATAAATGTGTTTATTGACCTTTATTGAAAACCTAACATCAGGTGTATGTTGTTCTGTATACCATAGTTCCATAATAGCATCCCCTTTATATATATTTATCTAAAATCAACAGAATTAATTGTCAACAACTTTTAGATTTTTAATATTAATATCTTCTGGACCAGTCAAAAAGCTACCTTTTATTTTTGAATAATCAATGTACTCAATAATCTCGGATGTAATACGTTCACCAGGAGAAAGTATTGGAATTCCAGGTGGATAACACATTACAAATTCTGCACAAATGTAACCTTCGCTATAAGACATAGGAATAGATTTTTTATTGCTGTAAAAAGCATCTTGAGGAGTCATTTCTACAATAGGAGAAATATACTCATGGTCGAACATTCCGGCTTTATCCTTAGAGTATAACCTTTTTATTTCATACAATGCAGAAACTAAACGTTCAATAGAAAACTCGTTATCACCAACTGAAATAATTGCAAGTATATTCCCAATATCACCAAACTCGATTTGTATACCATATTCATCACGCAGAATATCATATACTTCAATTCCTGCTAACCCTATATCTCTAGTGTATATAGAAAGCTTCGTTTGGTCAAAATCAAATACTGCTTGATTATTAGTAAGCTCAGTTGAATATGCATAATAGCCGCCGATTTTATTAATTTCATCACGTGCATATTTTGCAAGTTCATTGACCTTGTTGAAAATCTCTTTTCCATTGATTGCGAGATTTCTTCTTGAAATATCAAGTGAAGATAATAACAGATATGATCCGCTTGTGGTTTGAGTTAAATTTAAAATCTGTCTTACATAGCCAGAGTTGAGTTTTTCGCCGATTAACAACAGTGAACTTTGAGTAAGTGAGCCACCTGTTTTGTGCATACTAACAGCCGCCATATCAGCGTTACAACTCATTGCGGAAGCAGGCATATTTTCACCAAAGTAAAAATGGGTTCCGTGCGCCTCGTCAACTAATACAAGCATATTGTGTTCATGTGCTAAATCTGTAATAGCTTTTAAATCAGAACAAATTCCATAATAGGTTGGGTTGTTGACAAATACAGCTTTTGCATCTGGATTTTCTATAATAGCAGATTTAATATCTTCAATTGACATACCCATAGGTATGCCTAATTGCTTATTTACACCCGGGTTAATGTATACAGGAATAGCCCCGCTTAATATCAATGCGTTAATTGCGCTGATATGTACATTTC
>DAMDCT010000010.1:18495-29193 GCA_032091455.1 Oscillospiraceae bacterium
AATTATTTTATCTCCCTTTTTGCAAGAAGATAAGACCATAGCTTGTACAGCTGCGGTTGTTCCATTTACTATAAAGAATGCGTTTTTTGCACCGAATGCATCTGCAGCAAGTTCTTCCGCTTGTTTGATAACTGAAACAGGATGACAAAGATTATCAAGTGGTTTCATAGAATTAACATCAACAGATAAACATTGCTTACCTAAAAATTCGGTAAGTTCTAGGTTTCCTTTTCCTTGCTTATGTCCAGGTACATCAAATGGGACAATACGGTCGGCTTTATATTTATTCAATGCATCCAATAAAGGAATTTTATCTTGAGAAAGAATCATATTTTTACCTTACCTTTCTCAATTAATATATATTTGCGCCGCTGAAAATTTCAATCATTTCTTTGCGCAAATTATTAGTTATTTCTAATCTTTTCTTAGGAAGTATCTCATAAGAATCAGTATTAAATAAATAGTTTTGTAAAACAATTTCTTTTATAAGCATTTTTGTATGAAAAATATTAGACTGATATACATTGACATCAATTGCATCATATTTTGTAAGTGTTTCGTCTGAAATATAGTCTTGAATCGATGTTATGTCATGGTCTATATATAATTTTTTTCCACAAACATCTCTAGTAAATCCTCGAACTCGATAGTCAATTGTCATAATGTCTGAATCAAAGCTTCCAATTAAATAATCAAGGGCATTAAGAGGAGTTATTCTGCCGCAGGTGGATACATCAATATCCACACGAAAAGTAGCAATTGAATTGTCCGGATGATATTCCGGATAAGTGTGTACTGTAACATGGCTTTTGTCTAAGTGTCCAACTACGGTTTCCCTTGTGCTCAAGATTGCCGCCTCACCAAAGTTACAAGACTCATCAATTAAATGAACTGGTAACGACTCCTCTGTTATTAAAAGAGTAACGCTCGCACCTTGTGGGTCATAATCTTGTTTTGAAATGTTCAACACATGGGCACCAATCATTTCAGTTACATCACATAAGATTTTAGTCAATCTTTCAGAGTTATATTGTTCATCAATATAAGCAATATAATCTTTTTGCTCTCGCTCACTTTTTGCATAGCATACATCATAGATGTTAAAGCTAAGTGTTTTTGTGAGGTTGTTAAAGCCGTATAAAGTCAGCTTATTTTCCAACCCTATCATCACAACCTTTCGATAATATAGTTTTTGTATAAATTTAAGTATTATTAAAATACATACAATTATTATTATATTGTATTTAAAGCGAAAATACAATACATTATATATGAAATATGATTTTGGGTGTTTGCGCAAGCTTAAATGATAGTTTACTCATAAACTATAGTAATATAATATTCGTCTATTTATATAACAATAATGAAAAAATCTGTGTATTGTTTTTTAAATATTAGTTGATTTCTTATTTTAAATTTAAATATATTTTGCAATGATTTGATTAGTTGTGTGGTATTATATATGAAGGAGGTGCTTTAATTGGAAAATAATACGATCGAGATTGTGCTTAAAACATATTCTGATATGGTATATAAACTAGCGCTTTCACAAACTAAAAATAAAGCAAATGCTGAAGATATTTTTCAAGATGTGTTTATACGTTTAATGAAGACTGAAACTAAATTTGAAAACAGTAATCATATAAAAGCGTGGCTGATTAAAGTGACATTAAATTGTTGTAAAAACTTATGGAATTCGGCGTGGTTTCGTCGCACTACACCACTTGATGAGGACTTACCTGTAGAGGATAATTTCAACGAAGATAGCCTGTATATTAAAGTAATGGAATTGCCTAAAAAATACCGAATTGTTATACATTTATTCTACTATGAAGATATGTCAATTGCTGATATTTCTAAGGCAATGGGTATAAAAAAAGAAACAGTAGCATCACAACTAAGCCGAGGCAGATCAATGCTAAAGCAAAAATTAGGAAGGGGTTATACATATGAATAATTTTCGTGAACAATACAAAAACGCTGCAAATAAATATAAAATATCCCCCAACTTAATTCAAAAAACTGCTTATATAATGGGTAATTCAAAAAACACTAAAGTAAGACGAAAAGGCAAAATGCTAATTCCAATTATAGCATTAATAATATTGTCTAGCGCAACTATTTTTGCAGGTGTTAGCTATTATATAAAATATAGGTTTGATCAGTCTCCATATACTGCACATATTTCTGCTGATGCTAAAGACTTTGATAAAAAGAAAATTATTAATGAAAATGTAATGGTTACAATAAATAATGTTTCAATGACTAAAGATGTAATATATTTAAGCTTTGATTTTGAAACACTTGATAAAACACCGTTGCAAGTGAGTAATAACAATGAGAAATCAACATTGTTTAGACAAAAATTTGATGAATCATATATTGAATGTAATGAAAAGAAGTACGAAATTTTTGTACAGCGAAAGGATGCCGGTAAAATACCAAATAAGGCAACCTTTGAAGCAGAAATGCAAAGTACAACGGGTTACCAAAATTTTTCAGGCAAAGAAATTGACCTAAATGATATTATAGGAAAGTCGGCAACTTTAGTTTTAAAGGACCTACACGATGAAGTTGATAAAACTGAGGATTTAGGATTCACTCTAGGAAATTTAGCTGATGTATATAGTCAAGGAGAAGCTTGTACTGATTTTATTGTAACTGGGAAACATAGCGTATATGCAGATGGATCTAGTACGAATAGTTACACTTTGCCACTAGGAAAATACAAAATACCATTTTCAAGTAAATACGCAAACGCATATATTGATAATTTTGGTTTCAAAAGAAGTGGGGAAGATTGTGGAGGTGATTATTTTTATTTAAGCATAACACCAAGTTGTGCTACTGAGAAAAAAGTATTTGAAAAGCTTGCATTTAAAGCAAAACTACAGGGGATCATTGGAATGGATATGGCACTGAATGGGGTGAGCCCGATGACTACCATAATAACGCTGGACCTAATCCATTTGATCCGAAAAATTTTAATTCAAAAATTAAATTTGATGGTGACAGAATTGTTATTGCATTGCCTAATATTTTTTTGAATAAAGAAAATATTACACCTAAAGATTTATCAGATTTAATACTAGTTATCGGTGCTGAGACTACAACTCCTATGCTACAAGAAGGTAGTTGGAAAATACCATTTGTTGCAGAAGATAAATCCCTGAAAAGAGTGTTCAAAGTTAATCAAACAATTAATGAAAATTATGTTGATACTATTACGGTTACGCCACTTACAATGCATATAACAGGTTCATGTAATTATGATAAGGATGAAAATGGTGATTTTTATAAATTTCGTCTTCTAAAAAAAGATGGCACGGAAATTTTATACAGCTTAAAAACTCAAGGTTGGCTCAATGAAAAAGGAATGACATTTATGCTGAACACCGAAATTAACCCAAATGATATTGTTGAAATTAGAATGTGGGGTAAAGTAATAGATTTAAAATAAAAATTCTATAATCAACTTTCATTAATCACGTGATACATTAGTTCACTATTTTACACTGCTCAAATATAAAAGAATCATAAGATATTTTTCATAGTCATAAGTTGGGGGATTTTTATTTATTTTAGTTACATAAGAAAGTAGCAGTTGTAAACACTAAATAAGGGGTGAACCAAATGGCAAAAGCAGGAATGAGAAGACCAGATCCAAAGGAACCACACGGAACTGAAAGTAATCATAAACTTCATATAGATAAAAATGAAGTAACGCCAGTTCCAGAGATAAAAGGGAAAGCTAAAAAAGGAAATCAAAAAGTTAAACCAATGTAATGATAAAGAGCTGCTTTTTTGTAGGCAGCTCTTTGTTAAATATAATTCTATTAAAAAGTAAAATAGTATGATATAATTATAATAAAATGGGGGGATGTTATGGGAAATATATTGAAAAAGTTAACAGCGGTATTATTTATATTAATATTATCATTATCTGGATGTGGTAAAGCAAATAAAAACATAACATTTACAGGGAAATTTGATAGTGTAGTTGGAAAAGATTCTATGAAAATAACTAATATTAAGGATGCGCAGTTTAATGAAGCCAGTGTTTCATTGGCTAAGAATTGCAAGATTAAAGATAAAAGTGGCAATCAGATTGAGCTACCTATAATAAATATTGGTGATATAGTGAAAGCAACTATTCTCCCTGAAATAAGAGAAAGCTTTCCTGTACAGGTAACTGCAATTGAGGTGGTAGTGTTGGAAGGAAATGATGTAGTGCAAACTACTGCAAAATACAATAAAATATCGTCTGAAGAAGCAAAAAAGATGATGGACAGCGACAAAGATATTATTATTCTTGATGTGCGTACACAAGCGGAATATGAAGAAAGTCATATTAAAGGAGCAATTCGCATTACAGATACTGGACTTAGCAAACTAGCCCCATCTATGCTACCTAATAAAGATGCAAAGATTTTAGTGTATTGTCGTAGTGGAAGAAGAAGTAAAGCATCTTCAGAAGGGCTTTTAAGTATGGGATATACAAATATTTATGACTTTGGTGGAATTATTGACTGGAACTATGATACAGTTAGTGGAGAGTAGAGGAACAAAAAATTGAATGGACAAAATAGGGCAAATATAAAAATCAATATGCTTGTAGATATCGTGTTGAAAAAAGACCAACCAACAGGAAAACTAACAAGGGGACATGTTAAAAGAATTTTAACTAACAGCAGTTTTCATCCGCATGGGATTAAAGTAATGCTTGTTGAAAATGATATGGTTGGTAGAGTTTTTGAAATTGTTGAAGAATAGAGTAATATAAACAAAAAAGAATTCATTTGGAGTCTTTTTTGTTTATATTTATAGGTTTAATTGCCAACACTAATAACGAGGTGATTCGTTATGAAATCAATATGGAGTGATAATTGTAACATTTCCAAAAGACAAGATTTAAATGAGAATATTAATACAGATGTTGTAGTTATTGGAGCGGGCATGGCGGGAATACTAACTGCCTATATGCTAAAGCAAAGAGGGTTTCAAGTAATAATATTAGAGGCAAACGAAATTGCAAGCGGAATGACAAAAAATACAACGGCAAAAATAACTGCTCAACATAATTTAATTTATGATAAGCTAATTACAGACTTTGGCGAAGAAAAGGCAAAACAATATGCAATAGCAAATACACTTGCAGTTGATAATTATCGTGAATTGATAGAACAGGAAAATATAAAATGCCATTTTAGAAATAAGTCTGCATTTGTTTATACTCTTGATGATATGACAAAAATACAAAAAGAAATTGAGGCTGCAAAACAACTTGGAATAAATGCACGGTTAGCAGTTAACACACCGCTACCATTTGAAATTAAGGGTGCTGTCGAGTTTGAAAATCAAGCACAGTTTAATCCACTGGAGTTTATAAAAGCGATTACTAAAGATCTTGTAATTTATGAAAACACAATGGTTCAAACAATTGAGGATAATGTGGTAATTACTAACAAAGGTAAAGTATTAGCAAAAAGCATTGTTATGGCTACCCACTATCCATTCATAAATGCACCGGGTTATTATTTTATGAGAATGCATCAACAGCGTTCTTATGTTGTGGCATTTGAGAATGCAGCACAACTTGATGGAATGTATATTGATGCTGACGAAAATGGTTTTTCATTTCGCAATTATGAGGATTTATTGTTAATAGGTGGAGCAGGTCATCGTACTGGTGAAAATCAAACAGGTGGTTGCTATGAAACGTTAAGAAAACATGGATTGAAGTGGTATCCTAATGCAAATGAACGATACTTTTGGTCTGCACAAGATTGCATGACGTTAGATGGCGTGCCATATATAGGACAATATTCAAATACAACTCCAAATTTATATGTAGCAACAGGGTTTAATAAGTGGGGTATGACATCCTCAATGGTATCTGCAATGATAATATCTGATATGATAAGTGAAAAGCAAAATGTATTTTCAGAAATATTTTCATCACAACGTTTTAACGTATCAGCATCTGCAAAAAATCTTATTAAAGATGGCACAAAAGCTGTATCGGGATTAATGACGCAGGCATTTTTGATACCAAAAGAAAAATTAGTTGAATTGCCAAACAGCCATGGCGGGATTGTAGAATATAATGGGCAAAAGGTTGGAGTTTATAAGGATGAAGAAGGAAAAACCTTTATGGTTTCAACTAAATGTCCTCATTTAGGATGTCAACTTGAATGGAACCCTGATGAACTTTCATGGGATTGTCCTTGTCACGGTTCAAGGTTTGATTATAAAGGGAATATAATTGACAATCCTTCGATACATGGATTAGAAACCAAATAGAATGTGCGAGTGAATCAACTCATTGCTAAAAAGCAGTGGGTTGATTTACTTATTATTGTATGATAAAATTAACGCGAGTTAATAACGAGAGGATGGTTGTTATGGCAAAGATATTTATCATAGAAGATGATGTGAAAATTAGAGAAGAGCTTAGCACCTTGTTATCCAAATATAATTATGAATGTGATGTATCAGATGATTTTCAAAATATAATTCAAGTTGCACTAAATGCAAACCCAGATTTAATTTTACTAGATGTCAACTTACCTTATTTTGATGGATACCATATTTGCCGTAGTATCAGAAATGTATCAGCAGTTCCAATTATAATTGTTACAAGTAGGGATAGCGAAATTGATGAGCTTATGAGCATGAACTTAGGTGCTGATGATTTTGTTACTAAGCCATATAATACACAGATACTACTCGCTAGAATATCATCTGTAATAAGACGAACAAACAAATCAGATAACAATAATTTAATTTCTCATAATGACGTTACTCTAGATATATCTAAAAGCATCGTAAGCTATAATGGACAACAAGTAGAATTAACAAAAAATGACATGCGTATATTACAGTTACTTATGAAAAACAAAGGTAAGATTATTTCACGTGATGAAATAATGAATGAATTATGGCAATCAGATGAGTTCGTCGATGACAATACGCTTACAGTAAATATAAATAGATTGAGAAAGAAACTTGAAGATGTAGGTGTATCTAATTATCTTTTAACCAAAAGAGGTCAGGGATATATGGTATGAAACTAACAGATTATATTAAAGATAAATTCATTACAATATTTATTCATACCGTTTCAATTGCATTTATTTGTTTAACACTAAGTGTCTTTAATTTAAATTATTCAGTAATAGTTTTAATAGGTTGTGTATTATTTTTAACAAATTTTATTGCACTAATCATGGAACATGCAAGAAGACAAAGCTTTTATAAAATGATTAATAAAAGTCTTGAAACATTAGATAAAAGATATCTTGTATCAGAACTTATTGATAAACCTGGGTTTATAGAAGGCGAACTGCTATATGATACATTAAAGGCGTCATGTAAATCAATGAACGATAATATTGCCATATATAAAAATTCATCTGAGGAGTATAGGGAATATATTGAAACTTGGGTTCATGAGGTTAAAACACCAATTGCTGCAAGTAAACTAATAATTGAAAATAATAAAAATGAAATTACGCAAAGCCTTGAAAATGAACTAACAAAAATTGATTCATATGTAGAACAAGCGTTGTTTTATTCCAAAAGCAATAACGTTCAAAAAGATTATATTATTAGGGAAATATCACTTGAAGATGTAGTAAAAGGTGTTATTAAAAAGCACTCAAGGGCATTAATTGAAAGCAAAACCTCTATTGTTATTAAAGACCTTAGTTTTAAAGTGTTTGCAGATATAAAGTGGATTGATTTCATTTTGGGCCAGATTATTACTAATTCAATTAAATATAAAACACAAAGCCCAAAATTGAATATTTATGCAGTGCCTTTAAAAAACAGCATAGCACTTATCATTGAGGATAATGGGGTGGGCATATGTGAGTGTGATATAAAGCGTGTATTTGATAAAGGATTCACAGGACTCAATGGGAGGAATTTTGCGAAATCTACAGGCATTGGTCTGTATTTATGTAAAAAACTTTGTGTAAAGATGGGACTTTCAATTACTATAAGCTCTGAGGTTGGAACAGGAACAAAAGTTAAAATTATTTTTCCTAAAAGTAAAATGGAAATACTAGAATCAGAGTCGTAGAGATACGACTCTTTAATTATTACATAATTGTAAGGTTATTGTAAGAAAAAGCTATGTTTTAAATCATTAGTTTGATGTATGATAATATCATCAAATAAAAGGAAGAGATGAATTAAATGGAAACAGTTTTAAAAGTGCAAAATATAGAAAAATATTACGGCAATAGAGGGAATGTTACTAAAGCAGTTGACAATATTAGCTTTGAGGTTGAAAAAGGCGAGTATATTGGAATTATGGGTGCTTCCGGTAGTGGAAAAACAACTCTTTTGAATTGTATATCAACAATTGATTCTGTAACTGCTGGACATATCTTCATTAGTAATAAAGACATAACTGAAATGAATTCCAAAAAGTTGTCACAATTTAGACGTGAAGAATTAGGTTTCATATTTCAAGATTTTAATCTTTTAGACACTCTTACTGCATATGAAAATATAGCATTAGCACTTACTATTATTAAAACTCCAATAAATCAAATTGACGATAAAATAAAACAAGTAGCCGAAAAACTTGAGATAATGGATGTTTTAAAAAAATACCCTTATCAAATGTCAGGCGGTCAAAAACAAAGGGTAGCTTCTGCTCGTGCAATAGTTACTAATCCTTCATTAATTTTAGCGGATGAGCCAACAGGAGCGCTTGATTCAAAATCATCAAGAATGCTATTAGAGAGTTTTGAAAAGCTGAATAATGAAATTCAAGCAACAATTTTAATGGTTACACATGATGCGTTTACAGCGAGTTATTGTAAAAAAATATTGTTTATAAAAGATGGTAAAGTATTTAATGAACTTGTACGTGGCGATGATACCAGAAAAGAATTCTTTAAAAAGATAATAGAGGTCGTATCACTTCTCGGAGGTGACAATAACGATGTTATTTAAGCTTGCAATTAGTAATGTAAAAAAGAGTATTCGTGATTATGCGGTTTATTTTCTAACATTGGCATTTGGCGTATGCATATTCTATGTTTTCAATTCAATTGAAAGCCAACAAGCAATGCTTGAGGTTAATTCGTCACAAAAGGAAATACTAAAAACACTTTCTCAAGTCATAGGATATATCTCAGTATTCATATCTGTTATACTAGGATTTTTAATTGTTTATGCAAATAAATTTTTAATAAAGCGTAGAAAAAAAGAGCTTGGAATATATATGACACTCGGAATGCCTAAAGGTAAAATATCAAGGATGCTTATTACAGAAACACTTATTATAGGATTATTTTCATTAGTAGTTGGAATTATTTCTGGAATATTTATTAAATCTATTTTTTATTTCGGATTAATTTTTGTAATTGTAATGATTTTTAATACAATTTCTATATCAAGATATAAACTAATTACACTTTTAAACGCAAATAAAAGAAACGAAAGCCTTAAGATAAAGAAACTATGGGTATCAGTGTTATTATTTGTTGTATCAGTAATATGTTTGGGTATTGCATACTATTTAATTATAGAAAATGGAATGTTGGAAATTAATTTAATGTTCGGCATGTCTATTTTATTAGGATCAATTGGAACATTACTATTCTTTATGTCGCTTTCAGGATTTTTATTAAAGGTTATCAAGTCTAATAAGAAAATTTACTATAAGAACCTTAATATGTTTGTTTTACGCCAATTAAACAGTAAAATAAATACAACGTTTGTTTCAATGTCAATAATATGCTTAATGCTACTAATAACAATAGGGAGCCTTTCAACAGGTGCATCAATAGCAAACGCATTAACGCAGGATTTAAAAGCATTAACACCTTATGATTTTTCAGTAAGTCAATATGACAACGGTGAAGATGGCGTTAAAAGTATTTCAGATAAATTCAAAAATAGTGGTATTAACATAAGTGATTTTGCAAAGAACTACTGTGAAATGAAATATTATATGATTGATTTGAAACATGAACAAATGATTATTAAAGGTACTGAAAATATAGTGTATAAAAGTACTTTTGAATATATGGATAAAGTAACGATTCCTGTTGTTTCTTTATCTGATTACAATAAATTGCTTTCATCTCAAGGATTTGAACAAATATCATTGAAAGAAAATGAATTTGCAGTGAATAATAATCATCCAGATATGCAAGAATATCTAAATCATTTTTTAAACAATAAAGGGACATTGAAAATACAGGGCAAGGATCTGGTTGCAAAATACAAACAACCTTTGCAAAAGACATTAGTAACTTCACCAATGAATGAAGGTGAAGGTGCGGTGGTTGTGAATGATAGCATACTAAAAGATAGCAAAGCATCTAAATTAGTATTAAATATAAATTATAAAGACGGTAGTAGTGAAAAAGAGATAAAAGATATATTATTAGAGATAAAAGCTTATAATGAGGAAACAAATACTGGATTTTTTGATATTGTAACAAAGGAAAAGGTGTACGAACAAAGTGCTGGTATGAAAGCAGTAATTACCTATCTAGCTTTATATATTGGTATTGTGTTCTTAATTACAAGTGCGGCAATTTTGGCGTTGCAACAGTTATCTGAGGCCTCAGATAACTATGAGAGATATAACTTGTTGAGGAAATTAGGAGCTGAAGAAAAGATGATTAAAAAATCGCTATTCGCTCAAATATTAGTATATTTCATGATGCC
>DAMDCT010000010.1:29207-32951 GCA_032091455.1 Oscillospiraceae bacterium
AATTATCCATTCAGTCGTTGGAATAAAAGTGGCTAATGATATTGTGAAAATGTTTGGAAAACTTGATATTCTTTCTAGCACAATTACAACTGCTATAACAATAATAATAATTTATGGTGGATATTTTTTAGCAACTTTTTTAAGTAGTAAAAATATTATTAGACCTAAAAAATCATAATATCTCCTTCCAATCTCTATATATTACGAATTTCATTTTAAAGGAGAATTATGAATTTTTATAAAACCGGATAAACAAATCTTTTTATGAAAATATATATAGTTCAATTAAAATAAAATAAGTAAAACAAAACGTCCAAAGTTTTAACTTTGGACGTTTTGTTTATATATGTATGGAACGGCCGATGTGTCGTTCCGATTATTAAAATTTACTTGTTAATAGACTTTATTCTTCTCATTGCTTCAATTACATTTTCTCTGTCACCAAATGAAGTCAATCTAAAGTAACCTTCACCATTTTTGCCAAATCCAGCACCAGGAGTACCAACTACGTTTGCTTTCTCAAGAAGATAGTCAAAATAGTCCCATGAGCTCATTCCATTTGGACATTTTAACCAGATGTATGGAGAGTTTTCGCCACCACAAAACCAAATACCCATACTGCTTAATGTGTCTGCAATTATTTTTGCATTTTCCATGTAATAGTTTATATTTGCTCGTGTTTGCTCAAAACCTTCTTTTGTAAAAACCGCTGAGGCACCACATTGAATAATATATGGAACACCATTAAATTTAGTTGTTTGACGTCTTAGCCATAGTTTGTTTAAGCTGATATTGTCAAGAATGAGTTCTTGAGGAACAATAGTGTATCCGCAACGTGTACCTGTAAATCCTGCTGTTTTTGAAAGTGAACAAAACTCAATTGCACAGCGTTTAGCACCTTCAATTTGAAATATACTTGTAGGTAAATCTTTATCTTGCACAAAAGCTTCATATGCCGCATCAAATAAAATTACTGCGTTTTTACAAATTGCATAGTCAACCCATATTTTTAATTGCTCTTTATTATATACTGCACCAGTTGGGTTGTTTGGAGAACAGATATAAATTATATCAACATTTACAGTTTCATTTGGCATTGGCAAAAAACCATTTTGCTCATTAGCATTCATATATACGATTTTTCTACCAGACATAATATTGGTATCAACATAAACAGGATATACTGGGTCTGGGATTAGGACAGTGTTATCGACTGAGAATATATCAAGGATGTTTCCCAAATCGCTCTTTGCACCATCGCTGATGAAAATCTCATTTAATTCAAGGTTAATGTTCTTTTGTTGATAATATTCATGGATTGATGTTTTTAAAAAGTCATAGCCCTGTTCGGGTCCATATCCTTTGAAAGTTTCTTTTTTGCCCATATCAATAGTAGCCTTTCCCATTGCTTCAACAACTGCATCACATAGAGGCAGGGTTACGTCACCAATACCAAGACGAATAATATCTTTAGTTGGATTTGATTGCTTGTATTCAGTAACTTTTTTAGCAATTGTGGAAAATAGATAGCTGTCTTGTAACTCTAAATAATTATTGTTAATTTTCATCTAAACACCTCTTGAAGCGGCTGGTTGTATTTTAAGTGATGCCGCAATAAACTCACGAAATAACGGATGTGCTCTGTTAGGTCGGCTCTTAAACTCCGGATGATATTGTACACCAACATGAAAATTGTTAGTTGGAACTTCTACTGTTTCAACTATTCTTTCATCAGGTGATGTTCCACTTATTAGAAGTCCTGACGTTTTAAGTTGATCTCTGTATTCATTGTTGAACTCATATCTATGTCTGTGTCGTTCAGTAATGGTTTCAGTACCATATGCCTGCATCATCTTGCTGTCAGCTGTTATTTTGCAAGGGTATGAGCCTAATCTCATTGTTCCGCCCTTAGGGATGTTGCCTTGTTGGTCTGGCATAAGGTCGATAACATTATGTTTGCCATATGGTGTAAATTCGCTTGAGTTTGCATCTTCTAATTTTAATGCATTGCGTGCATATTCAATAACTGCAATTTGCATTCCAAGACAAATTCCAAAGTATGGAATGTTGTTTTCTCTAGCAAATTTTGCCGCCTCAATTTTGCCCTCAATACCTCTGTCACCAAATCCACCTGGGACTAATATTCCATTTACATCAGATAGATATTGTTCTGCAGTTTCAGGTGTAATTTCTTCAGAGTCAACCCATTTTATTTCAACCTTAGCTCCGTTTTCAAATCCAGCATGGCGAAGTGATTCGGCAACAGATAAATATGCATCATGTAGTTTTACATACTTACCTACAATTGCAATTCGAACCTTTTCATTTGCAAGATGAATTCGTTTTAACATTGCATTCCACTCAGTTAGATCACACTCTGGTGCATCAATATGCAGTTCTCTACAAACTACATTGTCAAGACCATTGTCATGAAGCATAATTGGTGCTTGATATAATACAGGTAGAGTTAAATTTTCGATTACACAGTCAGATTTAACATTGCAAAATAGAGATATTTTTTGCTTAATGCTTTGATCTATCGGCTCATCAGCGCGGCAAATTATTATATTAGGCATAATACCCAGTGATTGCAACTCTTTTACTGAGTGCTGAGTTGGTTTTGACTTATGCTCGTTAGAACCTTTGATATATGGCACTAACGTAACATGAATAAACAAGCAATTTTCTTTTCCAACCTCTAAAGATACCTGCCTAATTGCCTCTAAAAATGGAAGACTTTCAATGTCACCAGTAGTGCCTCCGATTTCAGTAATTACAACATCTGCATTAGTGTTATGAGAAACAGAATATATAAAGTTTTTAATTTCGTTAGTAATATGAGGAATAACTTGAATGGTATCGCCAAGATATTCACCATTTCGCTCTTTGTTTAAAACATTCCAGTAAACCTTGCCTGTGGTTAGGTTTGAATATTTATTCAAGTTTTCATCAATAAATCTTTCGTAATGCCCTAAATCCAAATCAGTTTCAGAACCATCATTGGTTACAAAAACTTCACCATGTTGAAAGGGGCTCATAGTTCCTGGATCAACATTTATATATGGATCAAGTTTTTGTGCGGCAATTCTTAGTCCTCTTGTTTTTAATAATCTGCCTAGTGAAGCGGCTGTGATACCTTTGCCAAGACCAGAAACAACTCCACCTGTTACGAATATATATTTTGTCATACTGTTACAACTCCTTCAAATACTTTTTGAGCACTACCTGTCATGAATACAGTATCGTCTGTATAATTTATAACAAGCTCTCCTCCTACAAGAATAACTTTTATGTCCTCACCCTTGTTGCAGTATCCATTTAATACAGCTGCAACAGCTGAAGCGCATGCGCCTGTGCCACACGCTAGAGTTTCGCCACTTCCACGTTCCCAAACACGCATTTTAATTGTATTACGGTCGATAATTTTTACAAATTCAGTATTAACACGTTCTGGAAAAATAGACGAATGTTCAAATTTAGGACCCAACTTACTCGTATCAATAGTATCAACATCATCACAGAATATAATACAATGAGGATTTCCCATTGAAACGCAAGTAATATTATAGCTTTCCCCATCAATGTTAGTTTCTCTATTAATGATATTATCACCATCAAGTTTTACAGGAATATTTATAGGATTAAGTTCTGCTTTTCCCATGTCAACTCTAGCTGATATGACAACATCATCTTGTGTGTATAATTTCAAGCTTTTTGTGCCACTTAATGTGTCAATTGTAACAT
>DAMDCT010000010.1:32961-33957 GCA_032091455.1 Oscillospiraceae bacterium
TTTTATTCACCATTTTGTTGTCGTAAAGATACTTGCCAACACAACGAATTGCGTTTCCACACATTTTTCCTTCGCTTCCATCAATATTGAACATCCGCATTTTAGCATCTGCTTTGTCTGATGGACAAATTAGTACAATTCCATCACCGCCTATACCAAAATGACGGTCGGATAGCGTAACTGCAAGGGATTCTGGTGATGATATTTCTTGATTAAAACAATTAAAATAGATGTAGTCATTACCGCAACCATGCATTTTTGTGAATTTTAGTTCCAACTTGTTTACCCCCTCATTTTATTTATAAAAAATTAAAAAAGGTGTCAAGAATACCTTAGCACTAACTGCTTAAAGGTATTCTTGACACCATACGTTTCAACTCCTAATATTTATTCTTCGTTCATAACAATATATGCATCTCTGCTTGCGCCAACAGAAACATATTTAACTTTACAGTCTACAGCTTTTTCGATGTATCTGATATAGTCGATTGCGGCTTGCGGCAAATCACTTTGTTTTCTACATTCGCTAACATCACAATTAAACCCATCTAAATATTCATAAATAGGTGAGGCGTTTTGCAAATCTAAACCAGTAGGGAAGTCTTGAGTAACTTTACCATTAACCATATAACCAGTACATACAGGTATCTTATCCATGTATGAAAGAATATCAAGTTTAGTTAGTGCTAATTCTGTTGCACCTTGTACCATAACACCATATTTAGATGCAACTACATCAAATCCACCAACACGGCGAGGTCTGCCAGTAGCCGCTCCATATTCACCACCTGCTTCACGTAAAGCCTCTGCTTCACGACCAAAGAATTCACATGTGAAAGGACCTTCACCAACACAGCTTGAATAAGCTTTGATAATACCAATAGTGCTATCAAGTTGTTTTCCTGGTATACCTGCACCAATTGGAGCATAAGCCGCAATTGTTGATGATGATGATGTATATGGATATATTCCAAAATCAATATCACGAAGAGCACC
>DAMDCT010000010.1:33967-35559 GCA_032091455.1 Oscillospiraceae bacterium
AGAGCACCAAGTTGTGCTTCAAACATGATTTTTTTATTTTCCATAACAGCATTGTTTAAGAAAACTGTTGTATCACAAATAAAAGGTTTTAGCTCCTCGCCAAATTTTAAAAGCCAAATAAGCATGTCATCAGAAAATAATTCTGGAGCACCATATCCTTTTTCTACTATAAGGTTTTTCCACTCAACGATTGGTGCAAGCTTTGCTTTAAGCGATTCAGGATTTAATAAATCACCCATTCTAATGCCTTTTTTCATATACTTATCACTATAAACTGGTGCAATTCCTCTTCTTGTTGAGCCAAATTTTGCATCACCCAATCTATCTTCTTCTAAAATATCAAGTTGCTTGTGATATGGCATACAAATTATTGCTTTATCACTTATTTTCAAATTATCAGGAGTGATTTTGACGCCACCCTCTTTTAATTTGCTCATTTCATTGCAAAGATGTTCAATATCAATTACCATGCCGTTTCCCATAACATTTACAACGTCTCCACGTAAAATACCAGATGGTAAAAGGTTCAAAACAAATTTTCCTAAGTGATTAATAACTGTGTGACCTGCATTGTTACCGCCTTGGTATCTAGCAACAATATCATAGTCTTCGGATAATAAATCCACCATTCTGCCTTTTCCTTCATCGCCCCAGTTAATTCCTACAATTGCTGTTAACATAATTGTCCTCATTTCTTTCCAAAGTTAATTTCTATTTTAAATGCAGTAGCACTTGAACATTTTCCAAGCCTTTTTACGCTATTGCATAGGTATTGCCTATAATAGTATCACTGTTAATGCGTATAATATGCTTTTTACAGTGGCTAATTTTACTATTTTAACTTCCAAAACTATAAATATTCGTTTGATTTCAATAAAAAAGGCGTCCACCAAATAATCTAAAGCAAAGAAGCTCACAAAATCATTTGGTGAACGACTTTGTTCACTATAAGTATTATATACTTTATATAAGTTACTGTCAACTTATTTGATGAATTAAAATAAACAAAGTACTGCATTTTCAATACAAGTATATTAGATAATATAGTCAAAACACTCGTTTTCTGCAGGGGTATATATAAAATATTGCAAATTTTGTATGGCTGTCCTACAAGACAAATACATATAATAATTATTGACATTCATTAATTATTATATTATAGTTTTATTATCTAATAAGCAACAAAATCGCATTTGAAAGGCTTAATCATCAATGATAAACTACACATCAAATCAAAAAGTGGAAATTGACATTCACAATATGACACATCCACAAGCAAAACGTTACATAGAGCAATTTTTGAATAGGGTTAATGGAAGCATCAAGGAAGTTTCAGTTATCCATGGATATTCAGGTGGTACAGTATTGCTGAATATGGTTCAGAAGGGACTGCGTCATCCTAAAATTCAATCTAAAATTAAAAGCATGAATCCAGGTATAACAGTTTTAATATTAAAATAGGTGGAGTTTAATATTAAAACTGTTCCTTTTTTTAATCTTGTTTTGCTTTTCTAAATGAACGTGTGGTGTAATTATAAAATTCTTTCATCATTACTTTTTCATCTAAATTAGAAATAGCCTTTCTTTTTATT
>DAMDCT010000010.1:35569-36180 GCA_032091455.1 Oscillospiraceae bacterium
ATCCAATAGATATATTAATATATACATCTTTCAAATCAAACGTAAAAAGCATATTTATATGGATATAATCTAAACTTCCGTTCCAAAATACTTTGTCAACTAAAGAGCACATAGCACCAGAAAAAAGGAATGCAAAAGATGCATTTATAAGTTTATTATAATTATATCTAGAAGTTAAATATTGATAAAATAAAGCCATAAAAGTTGTTATAATTAAAACAAGAACTATATGAGTGGCTTTACTAACTCCTAACTGAAGCATGGAGTTGTACCATGAATAATCTCTATTAAACATAGGACTAAAATATAAAAACTTTGGCACTAATGTGATGATGTTATCAAAGAAAAAAGTATAAATAATTATTTTAATTATTTGTTCGATAGCTATTAAAAAAATTACGCTGATCCAAGTATTAATGTTTTTGATTTTCACTATTGTCAACACCATTCAATATTTAATATTTTAATTATAACTTATTTTTTTAATTCAAGCAAGTAGGAGTATACAGTTTTGTATACTCCTACAATATTTATTTTGATATCTTTTCAATAATGCTTAAAAGTTCATTTATTTTTTCTTTAGTGAATTTCATGTTTCTTTTACCTCCATT